>NZ_JBKHUP010000028.1:0-73135 GCF_046565525.1 Coleofasciculus sp.
ACTTGGCGCAAGCCTGGTAGAGCAAGTTCTGACGATGAATGTAGAATCCCACGCGCTTTAAGCCGTGGGAGTGTCAAAATACTTAAGCTTTTCCGAGTCTACCTCCCACCCTGCTAACCGCAATTTAGCCAAGAAGGTCTTGAAAGTTGTTACAATCTTTAACTCAGTAGACCAAATTTATGTCCAGGTACTTCGTTCGGCAAGAGCCCAATCATTGTAAACTATTATATCGATTTATTATCTTATTTTTCAATGAGCAAACTTCTGTATCATTCTTAGTCCACAAAAAGCAGAAAGGAGTAAAGTTAAAAAGTGAAGCTATAAAGCTTCCCTGACAGATAACCACGTCTAGTCTAGTGTAACTTAAACATCACGATAACAAGGTCAAAACATCTGTTTACCCCAATATCTGTCTCGTCAACAAACAACAGCAACGATAAACTGGATTGTTCATAATTTCCTCAAAGACAAGACTGGGAGCTATGCAACTGAAGGGTGTGAGGTCAGTCAGTGCAACTCCAAAACAACTTGCGTCACTAGAGGAAATTACGGGCAAAAATTTAAAAGTTGCTGTTGTTTTTCAATGGACAAAATTCTTTAGGGTTGACGTTTGCTCAAAGACGGGTTTTGTTGATAAATTATCAGTAACTAGCGACACCCTAAACTATCCCGCGTGGAAACGCCAGTGAAGGGATTAACACCCTCTGCCCGTTTACACATTAACGAGATTTGATAGGTATCAAGCAATGCACCGGAAAAATCTGCCCCGGTAATCGTGGCATCAAGAAAGCGGCTGCGATTGGCAATAGCATCAGTAAAAATAGCATTGGTTAAATTAGCACCGTCAAAGATAACTCGATCCGCTAAAGTCTCTGACAGGTTGGCTTCAGTTAAATCCGCCTCAAAAAACGCCGCTTTGGTGAGAATTGATCCTTGAAGAGACGCTCCTCGAAAAGAGGCGCCGCGTAAATCGGCGCCAGCAAAGGAGGTTCCCGCTAAGTTTTGATTGGAAAAATCTCGATAGTGTAATTCAGTAAGGGTGTAGTTGACAGTATTATCCTGTGCGATCGCGCAAGGCACATCTACCATCCACGCTATAACTGTCATCAACAATCCCATGCCAATTGCCAAAAGTTGCATAGCCTGGTGACTGGGGCGATTTTCGGTTCGTTTTTGGCTCGCAGTAGTCATATTCAAACAGATGGGGGCTAACTTACCTATTTTGCCGCAAGCTGGGATTGGTCATTTGTCAAATAACAGGGAACAGGGAACAGCGGCATTTTGTTAAGATACATTAATTACTCATTAGTCGCCCTATCCTACCAAGCCACTCATGATCACTGAACTTTTGCCCTTTCCATTCGAGTTAAATACGAGCGCGATCGCGGGTGCATCGTTGTGGGCGCTAGCGCTTTACTGGGGCTTCTCGACGCTAAGCCACTGGATCATGGAACAGCTAAATCGCTGGTTTAACTTTGCCGAGCGATCGCTCTACACCTCTGTGAAGGAATATGAACGCACTCGTCGGGGAAGAGAAGCCCAAAACACATTCTATGCTTCCCTGTTCAGCATTGTGCCATTTTTAATCGTTGGCGCTGGCTGCAACTGGGGTGTCGAACTTACTCTCGGTTCGAGTTGGGCAATTAGTATGGGGCTTCTGGCTTGTATCAGTGGCGCTGTTTATGAACTAGGGCGTCGTGATAGTCAGTCGAATTAATTATTTATCCTTTATCTTTCCTCAGAACCAGAATCCTCCATGTTAACCAGCGCATTGTGGATTTTATTGATGGGCTTTTTTGGGGGTCAAATTGCCCGTCGTTTAGGTGCGCCACCGTTGATCGGTATGATTTTGGTGGGGATTGTCCTCGGACCACAGGTTGGCAATGTCATCAGTTCAGATGTACTAGAGGTGGCGGATAGCCTGCGAACGGTTGCTGTGATGGTTATCTTAATGAAAGCAGGATTGGGGCTGGATCGGGAAAAGCTACTTTCTCAGGGAAGTGTGGCGCTGCGGTTAGGCTTTTTGCCGGCGGGGTTTGAGGCAATTGCGATCGCGTTAGCTGCGATCTGGATTTTTCAGTTTGACGTTCCCACTGGGTTACTCTTGGGTTGCATCATTGGCGCAGAATCTCCGGCGGTAATTGTCCCAGGAATGCTGCGACTGAAACGTTTGGGTTGGGGGGTGACGAAGGGAATTCCCGATGCCATTCTCACGGGGAGTGCCTTATCCGATGTTCTATTATTACTTCTATTCAGTTTATTGTTGAGTTTTTTAGGTCAGGGCGGAATTGAAACCATCACCCTACCTGGAGGATTTACACTTTCAGCCGTACAATTACTACCGTTTCAAGTATTCATTGAAATCGGACTGGGCGTCTTAATTGGCTACGCGGCGGCTCGTTTAATCGTCTCGCTGCTAACGGAACAAAATTGGACACAAAACACGGTTCAAGATGTTTTAATTGCCGCTGGAATTGCTCTATTATTGGTAATTGTTGAGAAAACATTGCCTTATTCAGGTTACTTAGCCGCTATGGCGATGGGGTTCTTTTTGATTGAGTTGGATGCACCGTTGGCTCGACGCCTACGCGGTGGATTTGATAGCCTTTGGATTGTGGCGGAGATTGTCCTATTTGTCTTATTAGGCGCTAGCGTTCAACTCCAGGTATTAGGAAATACAGTTTTACC
The DNA here is from genome assembly GCF_046565525.1 of Coleofasciculus sp. NCBI lineage: Bacteria > Bacillati > Cyanobacteriota > Cyanophyceae > Coleofasciculales > Coleofasciculaceae > Coleofasciculus > Coleofasciculus sp. The sequence goes on from NZ_JBKHUP010000028.1 coordinate 2,689, forward strand.
GGGACTTTTAGTGTTAGCTATTGGTTTGTTTATTGGTCGTCCCGTGGGTTGGTATCTCTCGACGTTAGGGAGTAATTGGACATGGCAAGAACGGTTGTTTTTACTGCCGGGAAATATGGCAAAAGCAACGGTACAAGCGGCGATTGGTGCGATTCCTTTCGCTAGGGGAATTGAAGGGGGAGAAGTAATTTTAGCGATCGCGGCGCTTTCAATTTTGACCACGGCACCGATTGGTGCTTGGGCGATTCCTACGTTTGCGCCAAAATTATTGGAACGGGGAGAGGTTGACCCGACGAAAGTAACTGTGGTGACTCATACCGTCTTGTTAGCGGCTGTGGATACATCTCCCTTGGCGACAGAGGTTTTACGGAAAGTAGCCAGTATTGCTCGGCGCACAGATGGTGAAGTGATTGTCTTACATGTTATCAATAGTGATGAGATAGAGGAGGTAGAAAAGCTGCGCGATCGCACTCAACGATTGCTCAGTGATATTCGCTATCAATTTATCACGCTCACGGGTTCCATTCCAGAGGAAATAGTTCGTGTGGCGCAAGAGTATCAAGTGACAGATATTACTATGGGAAAACGGGGACATCAACGTTGGCAACAGGTGCGAGTCGGTTCCGTGTCGAAAGCGGTTCTAGAAATGAGTTCTCTTCCTGTTATCTTAGTCTAAGATCCACAAAATAATTTTCTGGCAAAAAACAACACCTAGTTTATAATTAAGATGACTTGTATTGACTATTTATGCAAGCTTTTAGCACGTCGAGACTATAGTGTTTTTGAATTGACCAAAAAAGCTCAAGAAAAAGGGTTTAATGTTACGGATATTACTGAATCTATTGAAAAACTCCAACGACTCAATTATCAGTCTGATACTCGCTTTGTCGAAAGTATGATTACGTCCTATCGGGGTAAATATGGAAAAGTAGTCATTAAGCGCAAATGCCGAGAAAAGGGGATTGATTCTGAATTTTTTGAACAAATTTGGCAGTCTCAAACGGAAGACGAAGAACCGGGAAAACTGGATAGTTTAAAAGCTAAGGTTATGAGAAAATATAAAATCACTGATTTTCATAAGATTGACCCGAAGACAAAGCCAAAGGTATGGAATTACCTTCAATACCGTGGGTTTAATCCGGGTGAGATTTTAGCCCAGTGGCAGAGGGAACAAGATGAAGCGATAGAGTAGCCAAAGTATCGGACATTACGGATTTGTAGTAGGGATAAAGTGATGCCAGCTAGTTATAGTAAAAATAAGTCCTGTTAAAACCATCAATATTTTTATAAAATCATGTCAAAATTTAACACATTGGTAAATGAGAAAACCTCGGTTAAAACTATTTTGATCCTGGGAGCAACCGGCTATGTTGGGGGAGCATTATGTCAGAAGTTTTGCCAAACCCAAGATTTCCATGTTGTCGCACTTGTGCGCCCCAGTAGTAACAGTAAGACTATCGCACCGTTCTGTAAGGAAATAATCCACTCGAAAGAATCACATTTTTCCACAGAGGAGATTGAAGCCGTAATTCGCGAGCATGATATTAAAACGATCGCTGAAGGAGGACGAATCACGGAAACACCTCCGCCGCCCGGTTTCGCCAAGCCCAAGTATTTAGCATGGAGTGAATTATTATCAGGTGTAAATTTGATGAAGGATGCACTAACAGAAAAATACATCAGCCAAGGATTTAATGCTTCCATCCTGTATCCTTCGTCGGTGTATGGTGCATCACCAACCCGTGGCGGGTTTTGGGATTTTGCTATTCAGCAGTTCATTACGGGCAAACCCTACTGGGGTTATCAGCCGTTTCCATCTGACTTTATGACGATTCTTATACCAGAGACGTATTGCAACTCGACTGGAAATATAAAGTGGCTGATGAGGTTAAGGCTTGGGTTGAGCGAATTCAAGAGTTGGGTACTTATTTTTTAGAGTAAAGAGTCAGAAATATTATAATAATTTAATAAGTTGTTTACTCAATAGTAATATGAGCCTCAAAGACCGCATCTCTGAAGACATCAAAGTCGCGATGAAGGCGAAAGATAAAGTATGGCTGGAAACGGTTCGCAGTATCAAAAAGCTGATCCTGGAAAAAGAGATAAGCGTGCGTCCTCAAGGACAAGACAGTCTCACTGAAACTCAGGAACTTGAACTCTTAGCTCAACTGGCTAAACAGCGTCGGGATTCAATTGAACAATATCGTAACGCTGGACGGGAAGACTTGGCAGAACAAGAAGCAAAAGAGTTAGCCATACTTGAAGAATATCTCCCCACCCCACTGTCGGATCAGGAAATTGAAGCGGTACTGGATGAAATTATTACCCTAACTGGCGCAAGTTCCATGAAAGACATGGGGAAAGTCATGGGACCTACAATGGAAAAGCTCAAAGGGCGTGCTGAAGGTCGCAAGATTCAAGCCATGGTGAAAGCTAAACTAAGTGGTTGACGCTTCCATCCCACACAGTGAGGGTCTTCTCAGGAGCCACAGAGAAACGTTTAGGAGTTTGGCGGAATGAGTGACACCCCAGATTATATTCTATTTGCCCAACACGGCTGGGCGGATACCGAAGTTGCGATCGCAGCGATGGCGCAAACGCTGGCGACTCCCCAGACTCTCGTGATTACACCCAATCTCGGTTGGTTAAAAACTTGGTGGCGGATTCAGCCATTAATCAAGCAAGTGGACGAAATAGCCACGGAAACAATTGCCAAGTATCCCGATACACCGATCCGGATTATCGGCTATTCCCTAGGGGGATTAGTCTGGGTGGAACTGCTTAACCGACATCCCGAATGGTGGTCTCAGGTGGAGTCGTTAGTCCTTGTGGCTTCACCCATCGGTGGGGTGGATTTAGCCCGAAATTTTACGGTTTTGGGAATGGGTGTCGGGATAGCTGGGGCAATGCTTGACAATCGCCGCCAGATGGCGGAATCTATTGCTAAAGTGATTCCCACATTAGTGATTGCGGGCGATGTTGGTGGCGGAACGGACGGTGCAGTGACTCTAGAAGAGACAAAGGTTCCTGGTGCAAATTTCTTTTATCTGCCCACATTATCTCATCCCACCCTAAAAAATCATCCGGCTGTAGCGGAAGTGATTCGCGACTTTTGGCAAAATCCAGTAATAATTAATGGTTGATTTGTTATTGGTATTTCGTCATACTCGCTACCCTTGAGAAGCAAGCTACGTCATTCGTCCTTATTTGTTAAAGGTTAATTGATGATTATTCAGGAACGAACGTACCATAGTTCGGTGTAGGGGCGGGTTTCACTATTATCCTTTCTTAACCCACCCAGATGTCACTAAACCCGCCCCGACCGAGTTTCCTGTTCTCTTTGATAGATTGAGGTATTGCCATCTAAATCCTGAACAGATTAACCAAGATGCAATCGTTGAATTGGCTGACTTAAAATGGCTAAAATCTTAGCAATATTTATATCGTCGGCATCCTCGATCACCAATTCCTCGTTATCTATCGCAACCGTTTGAGCCGAAAGCTGGAGAAAGCGCCAGACGCGACCCGTGGTTACAGCACCATAGATACTTTCAATCATTTGGTCTCTCGCTTGGTTAAACCGTTGTGCTGCGACCATTTCCGCAATACACTGTCCTAAACCGACAGTAGTACTCTCATTTTTGGCTTCGACAATTGTCACTACTGGGGACTCGATTTCTAATGTAAACGGTGAGGCACTCAAAATATAGTCACAAAAGCCATTGAGTCCTTGGCTGGCATCAACATTAAAATCTCGACCAGAAAACAAGCTAATTTTACCATTAAACATCTCTCTGATTTCTATCAACAACGGTGCAATAATCAACTCTGAACGAGCTTTTTCAGTATCGTTATCAAAGGCGACTTTCAAATTACGAGTCAGGGTCATTTTGAGGTAGTCGCTCGGTTCAATCTGTTCGCTTTGGGGAAACAAATTAATTAGATTAATCGTCAGATCGAACTTGGCTTTAACTTGATTGATTGTTTTAAAATCGCTATAAGCCATGACTAAACAGTCCTTCTGCCTTTTGCTATAACCCTATTTTATTCCTGATTATTTCGTTCTCGATGATGCCCATGAACCAAACCCCAGATTTTATTATATTTGCCCAACATGGCTGGGCGGATACCCATCACGCGATCGCAGCCCTAGCGAAAACCTTAGCCACTCCCCAGTCTCACTTGGTTACACCCAATCTGGGTTGGTTGAAAACCTGGTGGCGAATTGAACCATTAATTAAACAGGTAGAAGGGATAGCCACTGAAACTATTACCCAGTATCCGGATACCCCGATCCGAATTATCGGTCATTCCATGGGCGGTTTAATTTGGCTAGAAATTCTCAATCAACATCCAGAATGGTGGTCTCAAATAGAATCCTTTGTATTGGTTGCATCCCCAATTGGCGGCGCAGATTTAGCCCGATTAATAGACCCCTTTAGTGTTGGTATCGGTATGGCTAGTGCGCTAGGGATAAATCGCCGCCAGATTGCCCAATCCATCGCCAAAAAGATTCCTACGTTAGTCATTGCTGGCGATAGGGATAGGGGTAGCGACGGCACAATTACCGTTGAATCAACCAAGTTTTCCGGTGCCAAGTTTGTGAGTATCCCCAATTTAGCCCATGCCCAACTCAAAAATCATCCCACAGTCATCGGAATTATCCGGGAATTTTGGGCAAATCCGACAATAACTAACCCTTACCCCTTAGATTTTACCGCTCAGTTAATTGAACGCTTGCAGTCAGTACCCGGAATGACTGATGCTCATCCGCGAGACTTTACCCGTAGTCAACCCTACATCACTTTTGCCAACGGATTCACGATTCGCATCTGGACAAATCCGTTACAAGTTGACCATATCTTTGTCGCTAATCCCGAAGGGGAATGTCTTTACAGCGGGTTCGTTGGCTGGAGACATCGTGGGGCGTTACATCAAGGGTTAGCTGAAATTAAGAATCAGTAAAACAGTTTTCGCATCAAAAATAAGCTGGCACTCAATTATCCTCTTCCACATTTGTAAGGGCACGGCACTGCCGTACCCCCACGGTTCTCTATCCCAACAAATCTGCCTGTTCGAGAGCTTCTTTAGACTCCTCAATTTCCGCAGACTCCGGTGAACCTTTAAATGCTATTCGCAAAAAAGGTGGCGCTAAGAACGTCGTCAGAATCACCATAATGATAATCGCCGCTTCTAAAGGCTTACTCAGAACCCCACTGGCTGAACCAATTCCAGCAAAAACCAATCCCACTTCACCACGAGGAATCATACCAACCCCAATCGCAAAACGGTTAATTTGAGGTTGTCCAATAAATGTCCAACCTGTAATCAATTTCCCGATAATCGCCACCGCAATTAAGAAGACAGCAATCACTAATCCTTCCCGATTTGCCGGAACTGCAGGATTGAGAACCCCTAAATCCGCTTTCGCCCCCACAGTCACAAAGAAAATGGGTACCAAAATATCGGCAATAGGAACAACCTGCTTATCCAGTTCTTTGCGCTTATCTGTTTCATCCAGAACTAATCCCGCCGCAAATGCCCCTAAAATCGCTTCTAATTGGATCACATTCGCTAAAAACGCCATTAAAAAGGCAAAGGTAAACGCAGGAATAACCAATTTGCCTCGCGTTTGTAACTTATCAGCAATCGTGACAAAGGAGTGGTTGAAAAACTTACCGAGGAAAATAGAACCGAGGAGGAAAACAGTCGCACTAATAATCAGATAGATAACGTTGAAAACGTCAACCTCACCAGTTTTAGCGAGACTAGCAACCACGGCTAAAACGATGATACCCAAAACATCATCAATAACAGCCGCCCCGACAATAATCTGACCTTCTTTTGATTTGAGACGCCCTATTTCCGAGAGAACTTTGGATGTAATACCAATACTAGTTGCCGTTAACGCTGCACCGGCAAAAATTGCCGGAATCGCGGCAACATTAAAGAAAAACATCAACCCGGCTGTACCCGCCGCAAACGGGGCGACGACTCCCACCACCGCCACAATTGCCGCTTGGTAACCCACTTCTTTGAGTTCCCGTAAGTCCGATTCTAAGCCAATTTCAAATAAGAGGATGATCACCCCAATTTCGGCTAAAACCGAGACCACTTCACTTTGGGTTTCAAAGACACTGATGGCAGCCTCTGGGCTTAAATCACCAATCCATTGCAGCAGCTTCATTAGTAGCGAATCAGCCGCAACCGCGCCACTTTCAGGAAAAATTAGCAGATGCAACGCTGAAACACCCACCACAACACCGCCGACTAATTCACCTAAAACCGGCGGTAAATCAACTGCTTTAGATAACTCTCCACCTAGTTTACTGGCAAGATAAATGATGACTAAACTAAGCAACACGCCAGCGAGTACAATTGAACCATTTTCTGGCGCTGTTGCTACTATAGGAATCGGTTGGATCAGGTCTGAAAAACTCATGGTTTCCATCTACTGTTTATCTTCAACTCCGTGAGGTTAATTAATGACTTATCCTTGAGCTTTAGTGACACTCAAATACATTTAGTCCCTCAAAACGTGTTCCGTCAAGCCGCAGTGCTTAAACGGCTTGTCTCCTAAATCCATTAACATCTGAATTTAAGCAAATTCCTAACTAGAGCGTGCTGAGATAGAATGAATACCTATCACACAACCCTAACTTGACTAATCTATTATCAGATCGTCTGGATGGCTTTTTGGCACCGACCTATCCTTATCGGTCTGGACACAGGTTTGTTTTTAGTCAATTAGAAAAAGCAAACCTTATTTTACCGCATTTAACTCTTCCTACAATTATAAGTCTTTGTGACAAAATTAAGGAATTTACAGATTCAATATTTATAATAATTATCCCAATTCCTTCTTATGGTTTAGCTTACATATTACATTTGTGTTCCAAATTTCTATTCACGCCCATAAAAAATTCCCCCCATTGAAGGGAGGGGGATTATATATCAACCATATCCTATATAACTAGCCTTATTTGAATCTTTTAGTTGCTGATGGCAACATCATCGGCTTGAGTGGGATAGGCAGTTGAGGATGTACCATTTGCCGGGGGTTCATATCCCTTGACCGCAGCAACGGCTTGGCGCAACGCTTCGGTCCTATCCATGTGCAAATGATGTGCCGGTAAGAGTGACAGAATCCCCAGTTTTTGCAGGCGTCGTTTGATCTGACCCGTAGCACCAACAATGAAGACTTGACGACCTTTATCAATGGCTTCTTGTATAGCGTTTTCAATCGCCAGCGAAGAGGTAACACCTAAATGAGGGACATCACTTAAATCCACAATCAGGACATCATGATCTGCCATTGCATTATGCTGGCGGGAGATTGCCTTGGACACCCCAAAGATCATCGGTCCACTCAGATGGAACAATAGGATGCGACCATCGGTTTGATCGATCAGTTCTTTCTCTTCAGCACTCATCTGGATGGCATCATCAGCATCCGTAATCGTCTTAACATCATTGGCTTGGACTTTGGAGAGACGTTCAATGGTTAAGAGATTGGCAACAAACACACCAACGCCAACGGCAACAATTAAGTCAACAAAGACGGTAAGGATGATCACGCCATACATAATCATGGCGGCTTTAATCGAAACCTGGTGCGCTCGCTTCAGGAAGCCCCAGTCAATAATATCTATACCTACCTTGAGGGCAATTCCTGCCAGAACTGCCATGGGAATCCAAGCGGTTAGATTGGCGGCTCCTAAAATGACAACGAGCAAAATTAAGGCACGAGTTAAACCCGATACGGCAGTTCTAGCACCGGTTTGGATATTGACCACGGTTCCCATGGTTGCACCAGCACCTGCAATACCGCCAAATAACCCGGACATCAAGTTACCTATACCTTGACCAATTAATTCTTTGTTCGAGTCATGCTGAGTACGAGTTAAACTATCGGCAACAACGGAGGTGAGTAGGGCATCAATACAACCAAGCATCCCCAAAACCAAGGCATCAATGAGCATACTTTGGAACTGATTCGCACTAAAGGTTGGCACTTGTAATGTAGGCAAACCTGTAGGTATCTCACCAATGCGTCGGATATCATCCATCAGGGGGAACGCATACAGAGCAACGACTGTTCCGACGATTAGCGCTACTAACTGCGCCGGCGGGAAAAACTTCCTTATATTAGACGGTACAAGTTGTTGCACTAAAATTGGCATCACGACCAGAATAGCCACCGTCAAGACTGCCAAAGCCGTCTCACCGGGCTTGATATTCTGTAACAGCGTACCTATGTTTTGAACCGTACCCAGGATGCCACCCTTAGGACTTGCCTGTCCCAAAAAGGGTCCGAGTTGCAGGATGACTAGGATAAATCCAATCCCAGACATAAATCCGGACACTACGGTGTAGGGCATTAGGGTAACGTATCGACCCAACCGCAATGCGCCGAGAATAATTTGGATTATCCCTGCCATCATGACTACGGTAAATGCCATAGCCAGACCCTGTTCTGGGCTATCCGCCGTTACCGTGAGCTTGGCAATAACGGCAGTCATGACCACGGTCATCGGACCTGTGGGTTCGGAAATGAGAGTGGGTGTACCGCCAAACAGGGCAGCAAAAAAGCCAACTAAGACAGCACCCCAAAGACCGGCTGCAGCGCCAGCGCCAGAGGCAACCCCGAAAGCCAGTGCCATGGGAAGTGCGATAATCGCAGCGGTGAGCCCTCCAAATATGTCACCCTGTAGATTCCTAAAATGTATGCGATTAGTGATTTGCATTAGACTCGGAGGAGTGAGAGAACGACAGCTTACTCAGAGAGTGTTAAGCATTTGGAAAATCTTCTCATATTTTCCGGGAAGAGTTTAAGCTTTGTAACACTTGAGAACATTTATTTAATTAGATTAACTGAATATGAACAATTCTAAACATTGAAATTTTCAATAGAAAGCATAGAGAGATGGGGACGAGAAAATGAGTTCATTAGGTTAATTTTACAAAAATTCACTCTATCTATAGACAGATATTATCAATGGATTGTATACAGGTCAATAAAATTCGCTCTTACGGCTATACGGGTTATCTGCCAGAAGAGCGGGTACTCGGACAATGGTTTGAAGTGGATCTCACGTTATGGCTGGATTTAGCCGCCGCCGGTGAGAGTGATGACATTGCGGATACCTTGGATTACCGCCAAGCCATCGAAACGGTTAAGCAACTGATTACAACCTCTAAGTTTTCCTTAGTGGAAAAATTAGCCAGCGCGATCGCACAGGCTCTGTTACAGCTCGATAGAGTAGAGCGAGTACAAGTGCGGCTGAGTAAACCCGCTGCCCCTATCCCTGATTTTGGTGGCAAAATTACAATCGATATCACTAGACCATTGGTCTTGAAAAATAAGAGCGCGGGGTGATGCGCCCTCTCAACCTTACGCGATCGCTAAATCCGTCTCAGTCTGCTCCCCAAGGTTACCTCCTTGATCTACCCGCATCCATTCCTGAAACACGTCTTCGATGAATGTTCGTTTCTTCACTCCCGTCTCATTCACCACCTGCACTTCAACTTTGAGAGTGGGTAGATACACACTATCTATGAGTTGATGCCCATAAGCTACAACTTTACCCACGTTCCCCGTTGAACGATGACATGCATAGTCCCCAATATTGAGCAAGATATTCATAATTGCCCACAATAATTCGCTAAATGGACAATGCATACCATAGCAATGGGAGCAAGTTATGGCAATATTTCTTAATTTTTTTCGGCTATTGTTACATCGCTACATATTTTTATCATTTGTCTTATGTCATTCGTCCTTTGTCCTTTGGCGTATCCATTATTAAATAAGGAATACAATACTTTACAATGCTTATCATCCACTTAATAACGCTTCAACAAACTCATAACTTGAGAAGGGACGCAAATCTTCAATCCCTTCCCCAGCACCGATAAATCGAATCGGCAGTCCCAGTTGCTGCACGATCGCCAAAGCCACACCCCCCTTAGCCGTACCATCCAACTTAGTCAACACCACACCACTAAGTTTTGCCGCTTCCGAGAACACCTCAGCTTGACGCAAACCATTTTGACCAAGGGTAGCATCCAATACCAGCAAAGATTCCACCTTCGCCTCCGGTGCTTTTTTATCAATAATCCGGCGAATTTTCGCCAATTCCTCCATCAGATTTTTCTTGTTTTGCAAACGCCCTGCGGTGTCTATCAAAAGCAATTCCGTATTTCGGGCTTGAGCGGCTGTGATTGAATCGAATACCACGGCGGCTGGATCAGTATTCTTGCCCGGATTAGCAATCACCTCTGTGCCACTGCGTTCTCCCCAAATCTTCACCTGTTCCACCGCCGCCGCCCGGAAGGTATCAGCAGCGCCAATTAAACATTTGTAACCCGATTTATTGGCTAAGTGAGACAGTTTGCCAATGGTAGTGGTTTTCCCAGCGCCATTCACCCCAGTCATCAACCAGATATTCAGGGTATCTTTTTCCGGGAAAAAGGTGGAACCGTAAGACTCGTGACAGGGTTTATCCAGTAAATCCCGGAGAATTTGTTTCAAATACGCGATCGCTTGTTCAGGAGGTAAGACTTCCTGGCGCATTTTAGCTTGCAGGGTTTCAATAATGTAATCCGTTGCCTCAATACCCACATCCGCTTGCAACAGCAACGCCTCGATTTCCATCACGGCGTCTTGGTTCAACGGACCTTGACCGACAATCGCCTTGAGTTGATTGACTAAGCTGCGACGAGTTTTGCCGAGTCCAGAGCGGAGTTGTTTGAGCCAGCTAATTTCCTCGGCGGAAACATCGTCAGGGGTACGCCCTTGAGCCGCTAAGACTTTGGCTGACCACAAGAATTCTTCATCAAAGGCTACACCCGCTTCTGCTTCTAGTGGGGCGGTGGGTTGGGTGACGGGTTCCGGTTCTGGCGTCTCAATCGCCGTTGCTTCGAGCCGTTTGAGTCGTTCTTCCCGTTCAGCTTTCCTTGCCCAAATCGGGACAGTCGCTGATTCTTCTGTAGCCGGGGGTTCTGGCTGTACTGCTGGGGTTTCCGCTGCGGCTACGGTGTCTGAAGCAGTCGGAACCTCGATTGGCTCAGGTTCTGGTTGTTCGGTTTCAGCTTCAGTAACAACTGTGGATTCTGGAGGTACCGTTGGTGTTGGGGCTTCAGGTTCTGCCTGTGTTATTTCACCCTCTGGCTGCTCAAAGACTGACTCTACAGGTGCCGTCTCTTCTGGAGCCACTTCCACCGTTTCTGAGTCTGGGGAGGTTTCTTTTGATTCTGTAGTCTCTGTTATTTCAGCTTGAGTAGGTTCAGCTATGTCCGGTTGAACCTCTGGCGCTGCGGTTTGAGCTTCTGAGGGTGCTTGCTGCTGCTTTTGCAGGTTTGTATAAGCTGCTTTTGCCCAACTCAGATAGTCTTCAGCAACTGTTGATGACTGCTCCTGAGTGGCAGACTCACTCTCCGGTTGCTGTGATTCAACCTGGGGAGTTGCTGACTGCTGCTCCTGCGTCTGTTCGTCGGAAGCTGTTTCACTTTTACCAATTTGGCGGCGGAACCAATTAAACACCATTGCACCTAACCAGAAATAGTTTTGAGTTTTGACCCTTCGCTGCGATCGAGGGCATGGTTTTGAGTAAGGGCGGGTTTGACGAGTAACTTTTTTTGTTACCCCAATGTGATTAAACCCGCCCCTACCGACATTTTGATTTGTTAGTTGGAGTTATGAGTATCCTTAGCAATATTTGACATCTTCCCCCACGTTACGATAGTTTTTTCGCGATCGCGATCAGGGTAGGGCTGATCGGATTGTACCTAGGGTTAAATGGACTTTTGTAGAATGGGTGAGTCTGGCTCATTTATCAGGGTAGTGACGCGACGCAACACGCCATTGACAAATCGATGCCCTTCTTCATCGCTGTAGCGTTTAGCCAGTTCTATGGCTTCGTTAATAGCGACGCGATCGGGAATGCCTAAAAAGGCTATTTCTGCCACCGCTATTCGCAAAATATCCCGGTCAATGCGGGGTAAGCGATTAATCTGCCAATCTTTAAGAGATTGAACTAATATTTCATCAATCTCTACTTGCCTGCGACCGATCGCCTGTAGAATTTCTATGGCATAAGCCCGCACCTCTGCTTGATTAGCCAGCTGAATCATTTCCGGCATTTCTACGGCGACACCGATACGGTTAATCGCTTTCTGAGTCAATTCTATGGCGTCAGCGACCATCGTTTTAGCACTTCGCACATCGATCGCGCGGGTTTCACTCCCCAGGAGGCGATCGCTCCCGCGTTTGAGTTCTGCTGCGGCTGTTTCTAATGCTTCGTGAATTTCATCGGTTAGAGTCCTCACGGCGATCAATACCATCTGACTCAGTTGTTTTTCCTCAAGCTGTTCCGGTTCAGTAGGCATCTGAGAGAGGCTTAAAAGCGCCAGTTCACGAGCAATTCTACGGGGTTGCATGGTTTTGTCCTTTGTCTTTTGTCCTGTGTCTTTTGTGCTTTGTCCCCTTCTTCCCCTATCCCTAATCCCTAGGAACTTTCTTCCGTGGGTAACATCTGCTGCGGGCGCATATCGGGTAGAGGTTGCTCTCGTGTCGTCTTACCGTATGGCATCTTTAGGGGCATACCTATGGAGGATTCAGCCGGTCCAACAATTCCACCGGAAATTAATACCTTAAAGGCATCTTCGATCGACATTGAGAGATTAATCACTTCATTTTCCGGCACAACAGCATACCATCCTGTGGTCGGGTTTGGGGTAGTGGGAATGAAAATATTCAACATGGTGTCGTTGAGTTTGCTTTGAATTTCACCCGTGGCTGTTCCCGTGACGAAGGCTATCGCCCACATTCCCTGACGCGGATACTCCACTAAAATCACCCGCCGAAATTTGCTGCTGGAATCCTTAAGTAGGGTTTCCAATAACTGTTTGAGCGTTTTATAGACTGAGCCAGCCAGGGGAATTGCCTGTAACACTCGTTCTCCTAAATCCAGCAACCACCGCCCCGCAATATTACGTGCCATTAAGCCAATCAGCAGAATACACAGGAGGGGCACCGTTAGCCCCACCAATAAATTCAAGAGATTGACCAAAATGGGGTGGAGGTTATTATAGGGATTGAGTTGCTTGGGGATACGGGTGAGAAAATTGATCACCCAATTGGCGATGGTAATCGTCAGCCAGATTGTGGTAGCGAGGGGAATCACTACCAGTAGACCGGCGATTAGGTCGTTTTTTAAGTCCTGCTTGAAGCGTTGGATCACAGAGTACTGACTCTCCTTACAATGGATCTTAAATGTCTGTCATTGCTCCCTCAAGTACTGGTATAAGCTGTTGAAACCTTGACCCGATGAACGGCAATCGCCGCCAGCTTTCCCAGCCGTTGATGGGGATGAACTCCTGCTCAACCCCGTTTTGCTGCCCCGGTGAAGCAGTACTCTTGGTCGAGGGTTCTCTCTTTAGTTGTAAAGCTTGTTAAGAATTGTTGCAAGTATTGATATCTCTATTAAGGTTTCCGAATTAAGGTTGCCGAGGGGATTGGGGTGTCATTTCTCACGTTGCCTTTGTTTCCTGGCTGACTCTAGGGTAGTGGAGGATGTCGCATCACTGCGGTTGCCGATGAAATATTCCATTATTTTTAACAACTCTTACCTATGGATTCTTGTTTTAGATGACAAAGCTTTGACGTACTCCCCCATCTGAAGAAGGGGGATTCTTAAAGGATGTTACGAGGCGGACTGAAGTCGCGCCTCTCTACCCTTGTTCTTGCTTCTCGAACTCTTAACTAGACGGTTTCCCGTCCCCGTCAGACCGTCTCCACAAGCATTTTCTTTAATGTCCAAGATGCGTCCCACCTCAGACAGTCCACGATTACGGACGATTTGTGCGGCTGCTACATCTCTATGTGTTGTGTAACCGCATTCCGGACAAGAATGAACTCTATCTTTGAGTTTCTTTTTCCCCGTATGGGCATCGCATTGAGGGCAGACCTGGGAGGTGTAATCCTTGTTCACTTTACCAAAGTACACACCACGCTTCCAACACACCCATTTGAGGATGCTGACGAACTGCCCAAATCCAGCATCTAAAGTATGTTTCCCAAACAGACCTTTTGCCCACACTCGAAAATCGATATCTTCAACAAATATCATTCCAGCACTGTCACACAGTTTGTGAGCTAATTTAAAGTGCCAGTCTTTTCGAGTGTCGCTAATGCGCTGATGTAACCTGGCAATCTTCCGATTCAATTTGTGACGATTGTTGGAGTCTTTCTTCTTGTGCTTAAGAGAGCGTTGTAGCAATTTCAGCTTACGGTGCAGTGAGTTCAAGAATCGAGGTCTATCAACCACAAGCCCATCAGAAGTTGCAACGAACTTGTCTAACCCTAGATCTATCCCTACCGGATGACCACCATCCATGACATTGGGAACAGATACGTCACACTTTAGCGATAGCTGTACGAAGTATCCAGACGCTTTGCGAATGATTCGAGCTTGCTTTACCACAAAACCGTCTGGAATTTCTCGTGACTTAATATATTCCAGCCAGCCTAACTGGGGAAGTTTGACTTGATTTTTCCTTAAGAGTTGACCTTTTCCCAACTGTGGGTAAACAAATGATCGCATTCGATATCGGTTCTTAAACCGAGGAAAACCCATTCCATTACGCTTCATGTCCACAAAAGCCGCTTCCAGTCTTTTAAGGACTTGCTGCAATGCCTGAGCGTTAACGGTTGCTAGTTCTGGGAATTCGGTTTTGGCTTTTGTTAATGCCCTACACTGTTGAGCGTAGTTAGGATAGGGGGCATCGGCTGGGATGATGTATTCTGATTCGAGTGAACAAGCGTTAATTTGACACTTACGAGAATTAATCCAATCCTTCCTTTGGCGCAAAGCATAATTCCAGACCTGGCGACACACTATTAGCGTGTGTTCGATTATCTGGACTTGCTCTGATGTTGGAATTGCCTTGAATTCGTAAGTCAGGTTTAACACTTGATTTGCCTCCTATGAAATTATAGCGCGTTTCATAGGAGGCGGGGAAATAAAGAGAAAGAGAGTTGGGAGTCAATGGTATCAAGTTAGGGCTGTTGTTACTGCTTGAGTTCCCAAACCTTGAGGGTAATTAGATATTCGTAAAATGCCTGTAAGGTACACCAGGTAAAGCCAGCGCGTCCATCCAGAAAGCCTCCCAGGAAAAGGTACATATAGAAAAAGCGTAACAATGGACGAAAGGGCAACCGTAGAGACAGATCTTTGAGGGCATGACGCCGTTCCACTTCTGATCGCCCCAGCAATAAAGCCCCCCAGTTGACAGTGCCTTGTTCAAGCTGGCTTAAGGTTTCCCTGGCTTCATCGGTGGAATAGCGGTTATGTTTTTCAATCCAGCGCGTAAATCCCTTACCACAGGTATAGTGCGGGTAGGTTTGTTTCAAGAATCCTGTCGCTCCATTACAGACTTCCCGTTCGCTATGACCATAATCGGTAAACCAGACGTGACCTTTTCGCAGTAAACGGAGTTGGTAACGGGGATACTGAGTACAGTGACGAATCCATTGATTCATGAACATGACTTGTTCGGCAACATAATATCCTACATAATCGTTGTCCTTTATGGCTTCTAGGCATTCAGCAAATAGGGCTGGGGTCATCCGTTCATCCGCTTCTAGGATGTAAGCCCATTCGTACTTGGTAGGGATGTGTTCCAGCATCCAAGTGCGCTGACGCCCGTGACTTTCAAAAGCATGAGGTACAACTCGCACGGGATAGCGTTGGGCAAGTTCTACGGTGCGATCGCTACTACACGAATCCACCACAATTATGTCATCACACAGCAGCGCTGAGTTAATGCACTCTTGAATATCTCGTTCTTCGTTGTAGGTCAGGATATAAATCGAGAACATGTCAAAGGTTGTAAAAACATGAGTCCCACTAAAAAGCTTCTCTCAAATTGAGAACCCCAATCCGCTTTAATGCCAGTCGTCACCGATGGCACACACAAGCCGAACTGGGGATTACCTGCAGCAGTTGGCAACTGGGTCGAATAGAGGTTATTCGTTATTTCCGAAGGGGTGATTAGGGTGTTTCTCTGTATCTTCTATTGAATCGCAAATCTGTATAAACTGACAATTTGGAGACTGTTATCAAACCTTTCCACCTTTTGCTCCCATAGCAATGACTTACAGATTAACTGCCCAAGTTACGCAATCCCATCCAGCCAATAATGCTGTAGCCAATGGCTAGGAGTAAGCTGCTTAAACCGATACGGATACCTGTTTTCAAAGCCTCAGCTCGGGCGCGTTGCTCAAGTTCTTGTTTACGACCCCGGATTTGAGTCTGAGCTTGCTCAGTTCTTTGAGCGATAGCGTCGGGATCTTGTCTAAGAGCCATCAATTGTTCTCGCAGAGCCTGGAGTCGCGCGAGTTGCTCTCCTTGGGCTTGACCGCTTTCAATGGCTTGGTCTAGTCGTTCGAGCTGTTGTGGATCTTGAAGCAGAGCGCCAATTTGATCAACTTGAGTGTCGAGTTGGGTTTCGGCTTGCTGGGCTTGCTGACCAATCTGTTCGATCGCTTGATTGCTTTGGATGCGGACATTGTTAAAGTGCAAGGGGACGAGCAACAGAAAGAGTAATCCCAATAGGCTGGAGAGTAAAAATGCCCAGAATCTCAAGTCGCTTATTGACGATTTTCGCTCAGGTAATGAGCCACCACTGTTATTGCTGATCCAATATCCCGCCACCAAAAAAGCAATTCCCACCATCGGGATAACACCCCGATCAACCAGTTGGGTGGTTAAATTAAGCTGCCATGAACTCTCAAGGGGGCTAACCCCAGGAGAGGGAATAATCAGCACCAGATAATCCAAAAGGGACGATAGGATCATGATCAGCCCGACTATCTTAAGTGCCAAACCCGTGAACGAAGAATACATCGTACTACTTTTCATGCCTCAGACGACTGTTATGGTTCACTTTCTACTTTACTGGGCAAGCTGGTTTCCATGTACTTTTTTGCTTACCCTAGAAGAGAGTGTACCCGATACAGTATGGAAAAATTAGGGTTCACTTAGGTAGAGGGACTTGCTCATAGTGAAATCCTCCTAGGGCAAATCAAGTTCCTTTTTGAACTCGACGCGACAGTTGGGACAAGTTTGAGCGGTTCCCCTGTGATCTACTTCACCACTGCAATGCTTCCATGCCACGAGATCTGTGTTCGGGTATTTTAATTAAAAAAGTGGGGTTGGGCATCGCCTCACTCAAAAACGCGAAGTCTTGGAAACGGGATGGAGAAGCCCGCACTTTATCCGAAGGATAAGTGTCGGGAGTATGTCACGATAGTTCTAAACTGGCATGGGTATCGCAGTAACCTTTTGAGGAGGATCACAGATTCGTGACAAAAATTGTGGAAGTTTTGCCCGATAAGGCGGCGCTAATTGAGCGATCGCTTGATGTTGTCCTGACCAAGATACAGGAGGCAATCCAACGCTCAGGTCGCTGTACTCTGGCTTTAGCGGGGGGAGGTACACCCAAGCCGCTCTATGAAGCCCTAGCCACTCAGAATCTACCCTGGGATAAACTGCATATCTTTTGGGGCGATGAACGCTATGTTCCGGCAGATCACCCGGATAGCAATCAAAAGATGGCACGTCAGGCTTGGTTGGATCACGTCGATATCCCACCCACGAATATTCACCCCATACCCACAGATGGTGAGTCTCCCGAAGCAGACGCCTCCAAGCACGATGCTCAACTGGGGGAGTTCTTTGGCGTAGCAGCAGGTGAGTTTCCCGAATTTGATGTGATTTTATTGGGCATTGGTGACGACGCCCATACGGCGTCTCTGTTTCCTCATACCCAAGCCCTACAGGTTTGCGATCGCCGGGTTACTGTGGGCAATAAAGATGGTCAACCTCGGATTACTTTTACTGTACCCTTGATTAACCAAGCCCATTGTGTCATGTTTCTCGTGGCGGGGGCGGGAAAGCAGCCCGCACTGGCTCAAATCTTTGCTGATCAGGCTGACCCCTTGACCTATCCGGCGCGGTTCATTCAGCCTCAAGGTGAATTGTGGTGGCTTTTAGATGAGCTTGCGGGTCAAGAGGTGAAACGCAGACAGAGCTAGCGAGCTGATGTAACAAGTTATTAAGGTAGAACGCTTAATTGTGCTTTGATGAAGGAGTAAGGCTCATGCTTACCCAGAGGTTTTCAGCGGTTTTGCCCTCATCTGTTTGTTAAACCGCTTTTGTTGGTAATTTTGAATGCGTAAATTTTGAATGGCTTATGATTGTTTGCCCTAACTGCAATCACCAAAATCCAGACGGTGCGACTCAATGCGAAGCCTGCTATACTCCCTTACCCGCAACCATGAGTTGTCCCAACTGTGGTACAACAGTTCAAACAGACGCTAGCTTCTGCGGTCAATGTGGGTTTAACCTAAAAGCCAGTGGCTCGACGGGAAGCCCCGCAACATCAGCTCCGATGTCGGCTCCCGATGTACCCGATTTAGACCCCCCTGACCCTCTAATTGAACCCGAACCTCTCTCAATGAGTTCCCAATCACTCACGCCTGACCCGCCACCTGATCCCGGTATTGAGCTACCAGCTACCATGGTTAGTCAACCCGGGACGACAACAGAAGAAAAGACAACCTTACCGGAGGAGCAAACAGCCCCACCCCCGCCCCCTGTAGCGACTCCAACTCCGGGTAGTGCTAAAACCCAATTACAGGTGCAGTCGGTTTATCTGCTGCACCTACAAACCCAGAACAAGATTGAATTACCCTCCCATATCCGTGTGATTCATATCGGTAAACCTAACGATCAGATTCCCCCTGACGTTGATGTGTCGGGTTTCCCTAATTCTGAGATTGTAAGCAGAGTTCATGCGGATATTCGTGTCGAGGGAGATATTTATTATCTTGAAGATGTGGGCAGCGCTAATGGGACTTATGTTAACCATACCCCTTTACCGAGTGGCGATCGTCATCGCTTACGCACAGGCGATCGCATTAGCCTAGGCAAAGGCGATCTGGTCACGTTTTTGTTCCAATTGTCCTAAGTCCCTTGCCTATTCGCTGAAGCTGAGGGAGGATGTCAACCAGTGGTAGCCTGAAAATAAAAGGTGTGATTATGGCAGTCTTTGTTGGTAAACTACTTGCCGAGCATTCCTTTATCCTGTAACCAAGAGTAAAAACTGTCTCAGCAGAGAATAGCTCTTGCCCAAATCCAGTTCCTAGATTTATGGAAAGCTCTAGAAGTATTCAGTTGTAAGGACCCACGTTTTTGAATGATGTAACACCGGTGATTACTCTGACCCTGCTGCATCCTCTCCAGTCTGTACCTGTTCAAAGTTGGCCGTTTAAGTCGGAATCAGTGATTCGGATTGGGCGGTCTACGGATAATGATGTCATTTTATATAGCGCCGTCGTTTCACGTCACCATGTCGAACTGCGACGAAATGGTTCAATTTGGCGAATTATCAGCTTAGGTGCTAACGGAACCTATATCGATGGGAAACGCTTTACCCAAATGTCGGTTGTGGATGGGATGATTATTCGTCTGGCGAGTTCCGGACCAAAAATTCAGATTCATCTGCATGACGACATCACTCATGTAGACTCGTCAACTAATGCCAAAAAGCGCACGTCTTCTGGTAAGGGTTTACTCGATCAATCTAAAGAAACTCTGGTTGATGCTCAACATCAGCCAACGCAACACGAATAATGCTGGGGGAGCGGAGGAGCGGAGGAGCGAAGGAGCAGAGGGAGCAGAGGGAGCAGAGGGAGCGGGGGGAGCGGGGGGAGCGGTGTAGAGACGTAGCACGCTACGTCTGGGAGCTGGGGGGGTTTGCCCTAAAGTTTTTTAACGGGATCTAGCAGATGCTGAGGCTCTAAGGTTAAAGTAAGAGAAAATTTATGGTGAAAACGACTCCCTAAAGTGCCAGGTTTCTTTAACCTTTCCATAACCTATCATAATTAATTCCCCGACTAGGATGAACTGAAATGACTTCTCCCAATAATGAAGACCGGGAGCTTCAGCGCCGGGAACACGACCTGATCCAACGCGAGCGAGAACTCCGGCTGCGCGAACTGGAAGCGGAAATTAATCCACCTCCTCTGTACCAAACCGTTAAGCATGAGCAACCGGAAGGAAAGCTGCAGCGGTGGGGGAGGAAGCTGGTGATGTTCGGTAAGTTCTTAGTCTTTGTCGTGGCGACTGTTCTGATTGTGCGGGTTAGTGCTGCGATCGCGACGATCATGATTGTCGGCGTTATTGGCTTTATTGGGTATAAGCTTTTCCTCGAAGGCGATCGCAAGAAGTCTTAGGCAACAGGGAACAGGGAATTTAATCTTGCATTTGATCGGGGCGGGCGCGAGTTGCATCGGGTTGAGGTCAAACACGATCATTGTGAAAAGAACCCCTACACCCTCACACACCCGGTTCCCCGAACGAAGTGAAGCGGTAAAACCTGCCTTCATCTCCCCAAAGCGTTAATTACAAAAAACTAGGAGCCATACCGTGGATAATACCAGCTTACTCAGGGATTTGGAGCGCGTGGTGAGAGTGCGTCATCAAGCGGCGATGCATCTGAGTCAAATTGCCAAACGGCTGGAAAAAGCGGAGTTGGATGCTGAGGAAGCCTCCGGGAAATTGGGTCTAGAACGGGAAAGTGAAGATATCCGGATTGCCAGCGATAATTTGCAGAAGGGCTTATTTCGGCTGCTGGTATTAGGAGACTTGAAGCGGGGGAAAAGTACATTTCTCAATGCCTTAATTGGTGAAAACCTATTACCCGCAGATGTGAATCCTTGTACAGCCCTGCTGACGGTTTTGCGCTACGGAACGCAAAAAAAAGTTACGGTTTATTTTAAAGGAGATAAACCACCAGAATCCCTCGATTTTGCCAGTTTCAAGCAAAACTATACCATCGATCCCGCCGAAGCCAAACGCCTCGAAGTCGAGAAAAGCTCGGCATTTCCAGAGGTTGATTATGCTGTTGTCGAATATCCCTTACCCCTCTTAGAAAAAGGTATCGAAATTGTTGATAGTCCTGGGCTAAATGATACCGAAGCCCGGAATGAATTATCACTCAACTATATCCATAACTGCCACGCGATCTTGTTTGTATTCAAGGCAATGCAGCCTTGTACGCTGGAAGAACGCCGCTATTTAGAAAATTATATTAAAGGGCGCGGATTAACGGTTTTCTTTCTGATTAACGCTTGGGATGAAATCAGCAAAGGACTCATTGATCCCGATGATCCCGATGAACTTGAGGTCGCCCAAAATCGGTTACGCACCGTATTCCAAACCTATCTGGCTGACTACTGTCAAAAAGAGGGACACGATTGCTATGATGAACGAGTGTTTGAGATTTCCTCCCTCGAAGCATTGCGGCGGCGGGTGAAAACAAAAGAGGATTCACTGGAAGGAACAGGATTTCCGGCGTTTTTAGGGGCGCTAAATACCTTTTTGACCCAAGAACGCGCTGTGGCACAATTACGCCAAGCTAGAACTCTGGCGCGTCAAGTTTATAGCCGCACTCACGAAGCCATTGAACGGCGGATTCCTTTACTCGACCAAGATATTCAGGAATTGAAACAACGGATTCAGGGAGTTGAACCGGAGTTTGAGCAACTCACCCAAATCCGAGATCAATTTCAGGATGAAATTCGTACCGTGCGGGATACAAAAGGAAAAGGGGTGGCGGATTCATTTCGCACTTATGTGCTGAACTTAGAAAAGACATTTGAATCGGATTTCTTGCGCTATCAGCCGACGATTGACTTTCTGGAGTTCTTGCAACAGCAGAGACGGGAGGCGTTTAATGCTGCATTAAAGCAAGCTTTTGAGAAGTATATTCAGGATAAATTAGCGGAGTGGGAACGCACGGCGGAGGATTATTTAAAAGAGGCGTTCTCCCAACTTGCCCAAAGTGCGGCTAACTATGGCGCCACCTATAATCAGATTGTTGATTCTATGACTGAGAAATTAATTGGGCAAAGGATACCGCCGGGAGTGCGGGTTGACTCAGGAGAGGAGTCACCTAGCTGGACAAAATGGGCGATGGGTTTTTTCTCTTTAGCATCAGGAAATTTGGCGGGTGTCGCCTTAGCCGCCGCTGGGTTTAATTGGCAAAACATCCTGGTTAATTGGTTGGCGGTAATTGGGATTAGCAGCTTTTTATTGATTTTTACTGGATTAACGTTTTGGAATCCCATCGGATTGGCTTTAATGGGGTTGGGCGTGGGCGCACTGCAAGCTGAACAAGCCCGCCAAGAAGTGATGAAAGCGACAAAAAAGGAGTTTGTTAAATATCTACCACAACTCGCCCAGGAACAACAAGAACCCATTCGTCAAGCGGTTAAAGATTGTTTTGATAGTTATGAACGGGAAGTGATTCAACGCCTGAATGATGATATTGAATCTCGCCAAGCTGAGTTAGATAACTTGCTCAAGCAAAAAGAATCTCGTGAGATTAATCGACAAACTGAGTTAAAGCGGTTGAGAGGTTTAGATGCTGATGTATTAGCTGAATGTCAGCAGGTTGAATCGGTGTATGAGGAGTTATTGTTAGTACCGGGTTAAACTTAAACACATTGTAGGGTGGGCATTGCCCACCTATTTTATCGGTGGTTGGGGTCAATTTTACGGATAACGTTTTGCCCAAAACTGATAACTGGACTAAACCCACCATTCTCGCGATCGCGCTTGGGATCAACTAATGCTTAAGGAATCAATAAACCATGAGTTATACAATAGAAACAGACCGTTTCCTGAATAACTTAGAGCAAGTTGCCAGAGTGCGATCGCAAGTCGCCAAAAGTCTGGGTGAAATCGCCCAAACATTGGCACAATGGGAAGCCTCGGTAAAGGATACCTCTGGGAGTTTGGGGTTGGAACGGGATATTGAGGATTTAAGCCGAGCTAGCCAAACTTTACAACAAACTGTATTTAGAATATTGGTCTTAGGAGACTTAAAACGGGGAAAAAGTACGTTGCTCAATGCCTTAATTGGCGAGAATTTATTACCAGCCGATGTCAATCCTTGTACAGCCCTGCTAACAGTTTTACGCTACGGAACTCAAAAAAAAGTCACGGTGTATTTTAAAGGAGATAACTCCTCTCAATCTATCGATTTTGTCCGTTTTAAGCAAACCTATACAATCAAACCCAGCGAAGCAAAACGCCGAGAAGCCGAGAATAGTTTAGCATTTCCTGATGTATCTCATGCCGTTGTCGAATATCCCTTACCCCTCTTAGAAAAGGGAATCGAAATTGTAGATACTCCGGGGCTGAACGATACCGAAGCCCGGAATGAATTATCCCTTAACTATATCCACAATTGCCACGCGATCATGTTTGTATTCAGGGCAATGCAGCCTTGCACGCTGGAGGAACGCCGCTATCTAGAGAATTATATCAAAGGGCGGGGATTAACTGTTTTTTTTCTGATTAACGCTTGGGATGAAATCGGCAAAGGATTGATTAATCCAGATCATCTAGACGAACTTGAGCAGGTTCAAAATCGGTTACGGACTGTATTTAAAACCTATTTAGCTGACTACTGTAAAAACGATGGACAGGATTACTATGATCAACGAGTGTTTGAGATATCTTCCCTCCCAGCCTTGCGGCGGCGGTTAAAAAAACCCCAGGATTCTCTAGAAGGCACAGGATTTCCCCCATTTTTAAGGGCATTGAATACCTTTTTAACTCAAGAACGGGCTGTGGCACAATTACGGCAAGTCAGAACTCTGGTGCGTCAAGTTTATAGCCGCACTCACGCAGCCATTGAACGGCGAATTCCCTTACTGGATCAAGATATTGAGGGATTGAAACAACGGATTCAGGGGGTTGATCCTGAGTTTGAACAACTCACCCAAATTCGCGATCAATTCCGTGAGGAAATTCGTACCCTACGGGATACAAACGTCAAGAAAATAGTTAATTCATTTCAGACGTATGTGCTGAACTTAGAAACGACGTTTGAATCAGATTTTTTTCCCTATCAGCCGACAATTGACCTTTTGGAATTCTTACAACAGCAGAAACGGGAGACGTTTAATGCTGCATTGAAGCAAGCCTTGGAGCAATATCTTCAGGATAAATTAGCCGCGTGGGAACGCACAGCGGAGGATGCTTTGAAAGAAGCCTTTTCCCAACTTGCCCAAAGTGCGGCTAATTATGGTGCAACCTATAATCAGGTTGTTGATTCTATGAGCAATAAATTAATTGGGCAAACCCTACCCTCAAGAGTTCCAGTTGACTCAGGGGAGGAGTCACCCACTTGGACAAAATGGGCAATGGGTTTTTTCTCCTTAGCCTCAGGAAATATAGCCAGTGTCGCCTTAGCTGCTGTTGGTTTTAATTGGCAAAATATTCTGGTTAATTGGTTAGCGGTAGTTTTGACTCCTTTAGGGTTTTGGAATCCCCTAGGATTAGTGCTGCTGAGTTTGGGAGTGGGCGCCATGCAAGCTGAACAAGGGCGTCAAGCTGTGATTAAAGCGACGAAGAAGCAGTTTGTTAACTATTTACCCCAATTGGCACAGGAGCAACAAGAACCCATTCGCAAAGCAGTTGGTGACTGTTTTGAACGGTATGAGCAAGACGTAATTCAACGCATTAATGATGATATTCAATCCCACCAAATTCAATTAGAGAACTTGCTGCAACAAAAAAAAGGTCGTGAAATCAATCACCAAACGGAGTTAAAGCGATTGAGACAGTTAGATAGTGATATTTTAGCCCAATACTGGCAGATTGAATCCCTGTATGAGGAGTCAGGGTTAATACCGGGTTAACCTGAAACAAAGGAGCGGGTAGACAATACTTAGCTATTTTATCGGTTATGATCACTAAACGCATGGTATAGGGAGAAATCAACAATGAGTTATAAAATAGAAACAGACAGTTTCCTGAATAATTTAGAGCGCGTTGCCAAAGTGCGATCGCAAGTCGCCAGGAGTCTGGGTGAAATCGCCCAAACCCTTAAACAAGGGGAAGCCGCCGGCAAGGATACCTCTGGCGGTTTGGGGTTGGAACGGGATATTGATGATTTAAGCCGAGCCAGTACAAATTTACGACAAGGTGTATTCAGATTGCTGGTTTTGGGTGATATGAAACGGGGCAAAAGTACGTTTCTCAATGCCTTAATTGGCGAGAATTTATTACCCTCAGATGTTAATCCCTGTACAGCCTTATTAACCGTTTTGCGGTATGGACCGGAAAAAAAAGTCACCGTTCATTTTAATGATGGTACACCCCCCGAAGATATTGATTTTAAGAGTTTTAAGCGCCGCTACACGATTGACCCCGCTGAAGCCAAGCAACTGGAACAACAGAAAAAACAGGCGTTTCCTAATGTTGATTATGCTGTCGTAGAATATCCATTAGCGTTATTAAAAAAAGGTATAGAAATTGTCGATAGTCCGGGACTCAATGATACCGAAGCCCGAAACGAGTTATCTCTGGGATATATCAATAATTGCCATGCGATTTTATTTGTACTGCGGGCAACTCAGCCTTGTACTTTAGCCGAACGCCGTTATTTAGAAAATTATATTAAGGATCGGGGATTATCAGTTTTCTTTTTAATTAATGCTTGGGATCAGATTCGCGAAAGTTTGATTGATCCGGATGATCCGGAAGAATTAGCAGAATCGGAAGATAAAGTGCGGCGCGTGTTTCGAGCAAATTTAGCCGATTACTGTCAAGTCGATGGGTATGATATCTATGATGAACGAGTGTTTGAGATTTCCGCGATTAAAGCGCTGCGGTTACGAGTGAAGCAGCCAACATCGTCTCTGGAAGGAACTGGATTTCCTGAATTTATGGGCGCATTAAGTACATTTTTGACCACCGAACGAGCCGTGGCTGAATTTCGCCAAGCCAGAACCTTGGCGCGTCAAGGGTATAGTCATGTGCGAGAAGCGATTGAACGGCGGATTCCGTTGTTAGAACAGGATGTAAAGGGATTAAAAGAACGGATTAATTCGGTAGAACCTGAATTTAAGAAGCTCAATGATATCTGTCAACAGTTCCAAGCTGAAATCAAATCGGTACGGGATAGTAAGGCAAAGGCGGTGGCGGATTCCTTCCGGAATTATGTTTTAAATTTGGGGAATAGCTTTGAAGCTGATTTCATGCAGTATCAGCCGGATTTTCAATTCATGGATTTTTTGAGTCGAGGGAGACGGGAATCCTTTGAAGCGGGATTGCAACAGGCATTTGAGCGGTATATAAATGATAAATTATCTGCCTGGAGTTTAACGGCTGAAAAAGAGATGGATAGCGCGTTTTTGCAGTTATCGAAAAGTGCCGCCAGTTATGGCGCATCTTATACCAAAGTTACGGAGAAAATTACCGAGAAGTTAACCGGACAACGCATAACTCCAGTGATTGGGACAACCCCAGAAGACAATTCTCCCGCTTGGGCAAAATGGGCAGCGGGACTCTTTTCCTTGGCAAGGGGAAATATTGCTGGGGTAGCCATGGCGGGGGCGGGGTTTGATTGGAAAAATATTGCCCTTAATTTTATTACGGTGATGGGTGTAGGGGCGATGATTACTGCGGTTTCAGGGGTTGTTTTGGGACCTGTGGGATTGGCGTTATTGGGGTTAGGGGTTGGGGTTGTACAAGCAGATCAAGCGCGGAAGGAGTTGGTGAAAGCGGCGAAGAAAGAGTTAGTTAAATATTTACCCCAGGTAGCACGAGAACAATGGCAACCGATTCACGATGCGGTGAAAGAATGCTTTGATGTGTATGAGCGAGAAGTGACGGAACGGATGAATGATGATATTCAGGCGCGTAAGTCAGAGTTGGATAATTTAATCGCTCAAAAAGAGTCCCATGAGATTAATAATGGGGCAGAATTAGAGCGGTTGAGGAAATTAGAGACTGATGTCTCATCGGAAGTGGAACGGATTGAGGCGGCGTATCAGAATTTGTTGGTAGAAGCGAGTTGAGGGGTGAAATACCCTTGACAACCTTCGCGGGAACCCGATGTGTAGGGGCGGGTTTCACTACTATCGTTTCTGACTTAACCCAGATGTGACTAAACCCGCCCCGATTTGATCCGTTTTATCTATCAACGACATCACCGGAGTTGGGCGAAGCATTTGGGTAAAACATTTTAGACAAGTATGATCAGGTAGCCCCCCAAATGCTTCGCCCCTACATGAACAAACAAATGACATAAGACAAATGACGAATGACAAATGACAGAACATGGTAGAACCCGCAAACACAGTCAGCATCTTACAAAAACAGTCTGATCCTAAGACATTTTCTGCCGATCAGGTTATTTTCAAAGAAGGTGATCCAGCGAACTACATGTATGGCATCCTGGAAGGAGAAGTGAATATCTCGATCAATGGTAATATTGTAGAAACCATTGGTAAGGGTGAGGTGTTTGGTACCGGAACATTGATTGGAGTAGGTGACAGAAACTATAGCGCGATCGCGAAAACAGATTGCACCCTAGCATTTCTCGATCAGCAGCGATTTCTGTTTGCGGTTCAGGAAACACCAATTTTTGCTCTCAATGTGATGAAAAGTTATTCGGAACGCCTCAACCGATTAGCACATAATATCATGTCGGCTTGAATACTGCATCTGTGTTGCAACAATTTCAATCACCCTGGCAAAACGTGCGATCGCATCTTTCCCGAAATGGAATTTCAATCCCAATTAATTAGTTAAGATAATAGGGCACGATAGTATCGTGCCCCTACATCAGGGATAATTGATGGGGTAGGGGCACGGCATTGCCTTGTCCTAATCTAGTGTGTTTGTCCTGCTATAGCATTACCCAAAAGACACCTATCAAATCAGGGGCTCGCATCCCCTACTACGAACCCAACCTATTCCACCATTTTAGCTGTGCCGCGCCACGACAAAGTTGACATCCATCTTGACTAAGGACTAAAATTTTGCCAACACTGCTGACGGAAATCATCCCCCCGATGTTCAAAACTTTGATATTGGTCAAAGCTAGCACAAGCCGGTGAAAGTAAAACCACAGGCGCATTATCCTCTTGTGCTAATTCCGCTGCTCTAGGAACAGCTCGTGCCATAGTTTCCACAATTTCATAACGATAATACCCCAATTCCTGTAAGCGTTGGGCAAACGCAGGCGCCGCCTCCCCAATCAGTAAAACAGCCGCCGCTTTAGAGTGGATGGTGTTCAACCATTGAGTATCATCACCCGCTTTGGCTTCACCCCCAGCAATTAAAATAGCGGGACTATCAACCGCCGCTAATCCCACTTGCGCCGCATCATAGTTCGTGGCTTTACTATCATTAATAAAGTCGATACCCTGCCAGGTGATAATATGTTCTAAGCGGTGAGGAACACCAGGAAAATTCGTAATTGCCTCAACAATTGCCTGTTTCTCAATCCCAGCTAACCGCGCTACGGCAACTGCCATGAGTAAATTCTGCTGATTGTGATTCCCCACCATCCGCAAGGAATCCACGGGGACAATCGGTTCAGACTCTACCATCACCCAACCATTCTCAATATACACCCAGGGACGAGGCGTCGCGTCACGTCCCCTGACACTCGTCCAGTAAGCGTTTGACCAATGGGTTGTGCCCAACTGACGCAAATACGGGTCATCACCATTAAAGACTTGATCGTGCGATCGCGACAGTAACTCAGCTTTGATAGTGTAGTAATTTTCCAGCGTCTTGTGGCGGTTCAAGTGATCCGGCGTAAAGGTTGTCCACACCCCAATCGTTGGTGCTAAATCCCGTGACGACTCAATTTGATAACTACTAATTTCTGCAATAACCCAATCAATTGGAGATTGGGGTAGTTTCTCATGTAGAGACGCGCCATGGCGCGTCTCTAAGGACTGCGTCAGAGCCAGTTCACAAGCCGCATAGCCGATATTACCGCAGGCGGGTGCATGGAAACCAGCCGCTTGAAAAATAGCCGCAATCAGCGCCGTTGTCGTAGTTTTACCATTCGTCCCTGTGATACCAACCCAAGGAGAGGACTTGAGATAACGCCACGCCAGTTCCATCTCGCCAATAGTATCAATCCCGCGATTCCTAGCTTCAATTAAAACCGGGATATCCCAAGGAACACCAGGACTCACCACAATCAGTTCAGGTAAATCCCCATCGCCAAGGGTGAGGGAATAACCCAGTTTAACCGTAATTCCCTGACCCGTCAGCGCTTGTTGTTGCTGTTGCAAAGATTCAGAGGTTTTGCTATCACTGACTGTTACCGTCCACCCTTCCTGTTTCAGGAGTCGTGCGGCTGCCATTCCGGAGCGTCCCAGACCAATGACGTGAGCGTTGGGCATAACCTGATGATGGTTCGTTCGTTTAATTCTAATTACCATGTAGAAACGTTGCCTGCAACGTCTCTACAGTCCAGGCACTAATAATTCTACCAGAAGATAGCTGTGGGATTCTGCCTGAAGTGCGAGATTGAAAGAGACATCCGCACTCCTAAATCGGGAACTACTAGTTATCATGACCTATTTCTGTGACTTTCTTGCCATGTCCGGGTTGTAGTTTACATCGCTACAACAGCAATTATTCCAGCAACAACTACGAGGGCTTTTGGAACTGGACGACTTGTAAAGGTTGTATTTAGCCGCGAAATAAATTGAATTAGGTTCCCTGGAAACAATTATTTTATTTTTTTAGGGAACTTATTTTACTATTTACATCTATTTTTTTAGAGAAAATACTTCAGTTTTATAAGTCTGATAAAATTAATTCTTGTATTCTAAAAAAACAAAAATAAATAGTATTGTTTCATCAATTAAACAAAATAAAAACGAATATTAAGTATTATTAATTTGGTTACCTAACTTGCTAGTAAGGCTCTATTAATGGTACAAAGTAGAGAACATCGTGATAAAAATCTATTCAAAGAGACAGCACGATGTTAAGTTGAAGCCATGCTGTCAGAAAAAATACAGCAAATTCAACGATGACTAAATAAGGGGGAATTGCCAACCATTTCGCCAAAGAATAATATGCTCCAAATTAGCACTTTAGTCAAATAGTATTGGAGAGCAAACAATGTCACAAGTATTCACGGTTCAAAACCAGAAAGACAAAGGACAAGGTTCCTTAAGAGATGCGATCGCGCAAGCCCAGTCAGGAGATACAATTAAATTCGCCTCTCGTCTGAAAAATAAGACCATTAAGCTGACCAGTGGTCAACTCGAAATTGATAAAGACCTAACTATTGATGGGTCTAAGGCATCAGGTTTAACCATCAGTGGGAATAACAAATCCCGCGTTTTTTTCCTCCAAGGTGATCCAAGTTGGGAACCTATAGATGTTACGATAAAGAATCTAACCATTGCCAATGGCAAAACGACGGGAACAGGCGAAAACGCTTCCGGGGCAGGAATTTGGACTCATGGTTTCACCACGCTAGAGGTAGAGGGTATCAAATTTAAGAACAATCATGCTAACGGTGGAGGTGGTGGTGCCATCTTTGCTGGTTGGCGCAGCACGAACACCGTGATCAACAGTATATTTGAGAACAATAGCGCATCGGGCACCGACGGACGTGGTGGTGGTGCGATCGCGGTTAAAAGTGAAAGCTCTACGATTGTTCAGGATAGCGAATTTACCAAGAACAAAGGCTCTCACGGCGGCGCAATTAATACTTTATTGGGTGGCTTGACTGTAGAAAATTCCACGTTTACCAAAAACACCTCAACAGATGCCGGGGGAGCGATTTTAACCGATGGAGCATCAGCAACCTCTAATAGTAGCACAAAAGGCACGATAGAGATCAGTAACAGTCGGTTTGATGGTAATCAAGGTACAGGACAAGGCGGAGCGCTATTTCTCTATGTTTATGATGGTGACAAAGTAATCCTGAAGGATAGTACAGTCATCAATAATCAGGTGATTGCAGATGCCAAGGGAAATTCCCTTGGCGGTGGACTTCGCCATGGCAAGGGTGAGTTAATCATCCAGGATACCACATTTGCCTACAATCGAGCCTTCCAGCAAGGTGGGGGAGCATGGGTCGGCGAAAATGCACCCGTCACGATCGACAACAGCCTATTTTATGGCAACCGAGCCGAATCGGCAGATGGGAAAGGTGGGATAGGCGGTGCCCTAGCGCTACCGAGTGAATCCAATACCCGGAAAATCAGCAATACTACTGTTGCTGATAATTATGCTGGGTTTATGGGCGGAGGATTTGCCAACGGTGGAAACAATACCACACTAAAAAATACTCTGTTTGCTGATAATGTTGCCTACAATGGTGGCAATAGTTGGAATATTAACCACCACACAACCCAAGTCTTCAAAAATCAGGGCAGTAATTTTCAGTCAGAGTATCCCAATCCTAACGATACGAAAATAACAGCTAAAGCCAAGCTGCTTGACCCTCAATTAGGAGACTTCATCGATAATGGGGGTGCTGTACAAACCGCCCCGATACCGGGCAATCCAGAGGTGACAGGGGGTGCTACACTGGCGCCGACAGCAGGCGGCAATAGTTTGAGCAATAATGAACTCCACTTAGTCGCAGCGGTTGCTGATCAAACGACTGAGGTAGACGAACCATTGAGTTTTGATGGCAATAATCAGGATACTACACCTGCCAAAAATGACCCCATCCTAATCACTGACGGGGAACCCGAACTCATCGACTTGCAAGATCAAAACCGTCCAGTATCAGCCCATTTTTTCAATATTGAGAATAATGCTGGCTTTAACAATTCCGTCGGGTTTTACGTCGTTGAAAATGAACAAGGAGATGTTCAAGATACGGTAACGGGTCAACTGATTAGCCCTGATGAGGCAGGTTATGCTGAAGCGGCTTTAGCCCAACAAGTTGTTGGCGACATGAACCGAAATACAGGAAGTCTCCAAGTCGAGCTAGAAGCAGGAACTATTTTAGCGCCTTACATTATCGCTAATGGCACAACAGAAGAATGGTTGGCAACAAATCCGACAAATCAGCGCCTTGGTTATGCCGATCCCACTGCCTACTTTGCCTATTTAGGCGCTAATCCTGATGGGAAAGACCACGTCCGTCTACTCGGTGAGAACAAGTTTGGCTTTGAGGATGTGTTTGGTGGCGGTGATCTCGATTATGATGATATCACCGTCCAAGTTAATTTAACCGTTGCCTGAATTTTTTAACCAAAGAAAGGCAGAAGGCAGAAGGGCTAGAAAGCAAAAGTACCCAAGGGGGGGGTTACAAAAGCGGATTTGGGGAGGGGTCAGAATCTCCTTGGAGAGTGGAACCTCTGCCCTACAGCCTTTCATCTTCTGCCTTCTCAACCGATAGGGTGAAGCATTTGGGTCTAACATTTGGGATGATTACTATAGGCTTAATTTTCCAATGCGTCACCTCTATAGTTGGGTGCATCCATCTTTGTAAACTTATAGTGGGAGGATGGAGGTATGAATAAGAAGGAAAGGCGATTACAGCACAAAAGAAAGGCGAGTCTTTTGGGAACTTATACGTTATCAACCCAAGAGGTTCAACAGTGGATTGAAAAAAAATTGGGGATTTCCAATAGAGATATTGAGGAAAAAGGGCGGAACATGAAAGCTATGGAGGAGTTAAATGACCATATTCGCCGGAGACAACAAGAGCGGGATAAGGAATTGTGATACTGAGTAGGTGAGAAAAATTAAAGTTAGCGGCTCTTATCGTCATGGGTCTTATGTCAGGGTTTGAGGAATATTTACAAAACTTCATATAGTTGGGTTGATTTCCACTTAAGCATTGGGTTCAATTATTTGCTAAACCCTGCCTACTATTTAACTCTTGACGATCGCGCCAAAATCTGCCAGTACCCGGGCGTGGTTTCGCAGTAACCCCAATAGATTCAGCCGATTACGCCGAATCTCTGGATTGTCGTCCATCACCATTACTCCGGCTTCCTTATCATCAAAGAATGTACTTATAATTGGCGTAACATCTGCTAATGCATCAACAATTTGTTGGTAATTGCGCTCTTGTTGTGCAGCTTGGGTACGGGGAACTAACTCAACTAAAGCATCATAAAAAGCAGGTTCACTCGATTTTTGGAACAGATCAGGACGTACAACAGCGTTGGGATCTAACTGTTGAAAATCTAAGTCTCCTTGCATCGATAACCGCGCCGAACGGTTCACCGTTTCGTAGATTTCATCCAGCTTGCCGTTATTCCGAATTCCTTGCAGGAACAAGGCGCGAGAGCGAACATCTAACAAGTCTTTTAATGCCCGTTGTGTATAGTCGCGATCATTCTCACCTAAAACTGCATTCACCAAGTCATAATCAATCGTCTGTTCTTCTTGCAGCAAGGTGCGGATACGTTGTCGGAAAAACTCTTGTAAGGCTTCAACTGGTGATGATTTTCCTGGATAGGCGGCGACAAAATCGGCAGAGATATCCTGCAATAGCTGATCTAAATTAATCGCTAAATTACCATCCCAGGTAATATTAACCACCGCATTCGCTGCACGACGCAAGGCAAAGGGGTCAGAGGAACCTGTGGGAATCATGCCTAATCCAAAGATACTCACCAATGTATCCAAGCGATCAGCCAATCCTACCACTTGACCTGTCAACGTTTCTGGTAACTTGTCCCCAGCACCTCTGGGTAAATAATGTTCAAACATCGCCGTCGCTACGGCATCTGATTCACCACTGGCTAGAGCATACTTTTGTCCCATTACGCCCTGTAATTCAGGAAACTCATAGACCATTTGGGTGACGAGATCGGCTTTAGAAAGCGCAGATGCCCGAATAATATCATCCCATTGTGTCTGTGACACCGCCAATTGCTCAGCAATCCGTGACGCTATTTTTTCGATGCGCCCTACTTTCTGACGCATAGAGCCTAATTCATCTTGAAAGGTTACGGTTTCTAACTTGGGTAAATAACTCTCTAGGGGTGAGGCTAAGTCAGTTTTATAGAAATACTCTCCATCCGCTAAACGGGCGCGAATCACTCGTTCATTTCCGGCAGCGATCATATCTGATTTTGCCGGATCACCATTTGAAAGGGTAATAAAATAGGGGAGTAATTCTGTCGCTGTTTCATCCTTGAACACCGGGAAGTAGCGCTGATGGGTTACCATTACCGTTTTTACCACCTCTGGCGGTAGGATTAAGTATTCTGGATCAAATTGACCCACTATGGCGGTGGGATACTCTACTAAGTCGGTGACTTCATCCCATAATGCCTCATACAGTATGGTATGACCCTTAAGTTTTTGCGCCGCCGCCTGAACTTGTTCTTGGATGATATGC
Source organism: Coleofasciculus sp. (assembly GCF_046565525.1). NCBI lineage: Bacteria > Bacillati > Cyanobacteriota > Cyanophyceae > Coleofasciculales > Coleofasciculaceae > Coleofasciculus > Coleofasciculus sp. The sequence goes on from NZ_JBKHUP010000028.1 coordinate 36,916, forward strand.
TTACGCCGATCGCGTTCTACAATCACAAAGGCTGATTCTAGGGATTTCACATAGTCCTCAGCGTGGGAAATTGTGACCGATTTGGGGTGTAAAATACGGTGTCCACGGGATGTGCGATCGCTCTTAATCCTTTCTGAACCATTCACTAATTCAATCGGCAACACCGTATCATCCAACAGCGCCACCAACCAGCGAATCGGGCGAGAAAACTTCAAGTCTCCATCCCCCCAGCACATAAACCGCTTCCCTTCTAAGCTAAAAATCCATTGGGGGATCACGTCGCTGAGAATCTCAATCGCCGAACGACCAATTATTTTCTTGACAACAAAGACAAATTCCCCTTTATCCGTCTCTCGGATTTCTAGATCATCAAGGGTAACTTCCTGCTTACGAGCAAACCCTTCGGCGGCTTTAGTTGGTTTCCCGTCTTTAAATGCGGCTTTGACAGGTGGACCTTTGACTTCCTCTTCGCGGTTGGGTTGTTGGCTTGGTAATCCTTGAATCAGTACGGCTAGACGACGGGGTGTACCGTACACCTGGATGGCTTCAGGAGTCAGCAGTTGTTCGTCAAGACTTTTTGACAGGCGCGACTGCCATTGTTTAATCGCACTCTCTACGAAATTTGCGGGTAATTCTTCTGTACCGACTTCCAATAAGAATGTAGCCATAGTGGATCGCGCTTCGTGAACAGAGGGGTTTCGTCTGAGTAGGAGAACGTTTGCCAGCAGAGTATAGTTGCTGCCAGTTTTCCCAGTTTAACCCTATTCGTCATTCGTCATTCGTCATTCGTTGATTAGGAAATCTCTTCCTCTCCCCAGCTCCCTCTGCTCCCTCTGCTCCCTCTGCTCCCTCTGCTCCCCCTGCTCCCCCTGCTCCCCCTGCTCCCTCTGCTCCCCCTGCTCCCCCTGCTCCCCCTGCTCCCTCTGCTTCCCCTGCTCCCCCTACACCTCCGCCCCCTCCTGTACGAATTATCAGCAACATGGGAAGATGATCTCTAATAGCTGATGTGCCGTGTTCTAGGAGTGTAACCCTTGGTAACCATTCGCTGTCGGGAGGTGACATTCCCGAATATAGAAGCGATCATTTTCGATAAAGATGGGACGTTAGAAGACTCACAAGTCTTTTTGCGAGAATTGGCATATAAGCGATCGCGCTTGATTGATGCTCAAATCCCCGGTACTGGCGAACCCTTGCTGATGGCGTTTGGGATTCAGGATGATACCCTTGATCCGACGGGATTAATGGCGGTGGGTAGCCGTCGGGAAAGTGAAATTGCCGCAGCGGCTTATATTGCCGAAACGGGGCGTGGTTGGTTAGAATCTCTGGAGATTGCCCATCATGCCTTTGCGGAAGCGGAGCGATATCTCAAGGATGCAGCCGGCACTTCACCGTTATTTGCAGGAAGTTTAGATGTCCTCAAATCCCTGTCTGAAGCGGGTTTAAAATTGGGAATTCTGTCGGCGGCTTCGACTGCAGGGGTGCAAGCCTTTGTGAAACGTCACCAGTTAGAGCCTTATATTCAATTGCAACAAGGCGTTGATACAGAATTGAGTAAACCTGATCCGGCGCTATTTCTGCAAGCCTGCGAAGGTTTGGGCGTTTGTGCGAGTGCAACGCTGATGGTGGGAGATTCAGCAGGAGACATGGTGATGGCAAGTCGTGCGGGTGCGGCGGGTTGTATTGGAATTAGCTGGGGAACATCAGTTCATTTCCAGGATGCAGATGTTGCGATCGCGCAATTGGATGAAATTCAAGTTTTATGAATTATTAATGATGAAAGATAGGGGAATCAGGGCGGGCGCGAGTCACATCTAGGTGAGAGAAGAAAGGATAGTAGTCAAAAGAGTTCCTACATTACCTTTTCCCTGTTCCCTGTTAACAGTTAACTGTTAACTGTTAACTGTTAACTGTTAACTGTTCCCTTTAAATAGGCAAACGCTCAATATCTCGATTTGAGCCAATCACCACCATCGCAAACCCCTTAAACAGGCGAGTTGTGGGGGCGGGATTAATCTCAAACTGCTCATCTTGACCAACCGCCAATAAGTTTAAGCCATAGCGATTCCGCAGTTGCAGTTCCATCACGGTTTTGCCATGAAACTCTTCGGGAACTGATATCTCCACAATACTGTGATGCGGGTCTAGCTCAAAGCGATCTAAAATAGACGGCTGAGTCAGCGATCGCGCCAAGGCACAACCGGCTTCGTATTCCGGATAGACAACTCGATCTGCGCCAACACGCTCTAAGAGTTTACCATGAACTTCCGAGGAAGCTTTAGCCACTACATAAGGAACTCCTGCTTCCTTGATATTGAGCGTGGTAATAATACTTTCCTGTAAATAGTTGCCAATGGCAATAATCACCGTATCAAACTCAAAAATTCCCGCCTCTCTTAAGGCTTTAGGATCGGTGGAGTCGAGTAGAACCGCGTGGGCGGCGATTTGGTCAGTCAAGACTTGACTGACGAGTTTTTCGTCAATGTCCGTTCCCAGAACTTCATATCCCAGTTGGTGCAGGGAGGAACAAACTCCCCGCCCAAACCGCCCTAAACCAATGACGGCAAATTGTTTATTTTCGCGGCGCAGGTTCCGCAAGAACCCTACAGATGTCCAACTCACACGGTTGTCCTTTCTTCAATCAAGCCTAACTGATGATAACTCGACCTCGGTGAGATTAGCATTATCCGACCAGTAGATTTTCCTCCGGATAACGGATGTGGCTAGGACGCGGATCTCCCAACAGGGTACCCATAAAGACCAAAATCCCCACCCGCCCGATAAACATCGTTCCCACTAAAATCAGTTTTCCCCAAGCCGAGAGACTGGCGGTGATTCCCGTGGATAGCCCCACTGTCGCAAAGGCAGACACCACTTCAAATAGGAGTTGGATAAACTCAACCTGGGGATCTGCGATCGCGATTAAAATAGTCGCTAGAATTACAGTCCCGACGGAACCGACTAGAACCGCCATGGCTTTTAAAATCAGGTTCAGGGGCACCTGACGTTCGTAAAGATAGACTTCCTCTTTGCCCTGTAACATGGCTTTGGTACAACTGACCAACACCCGAAACGTCGTGGTTTTGATACCGCCCCCGGTTCCTCCTGGACTTGCACCGATAAACATGAAGGCAATTGTCATAAATAAACCAGCTGCTGTCATTTTACCCAGATCAATGGCGTTAAATCCTGCGGTTCTCGTGGTGACTGATTGAAACCAAGCGTTTAACACTTGATTCTGTAGACTCAATTCTTCTAGGGTTTCCGGATTATTTGCCTCCACAAAGAAAAAGGCGATTGTGCCTAGGATTAACAGGAATAGTGTGGTACTGGTTGCCACTTTTAAATTCAGAGAGAAGGTAAGTTTTTCATGCTTATTCATGACGCGATCGCGTAACCAGAGATACAGTTCAAAAATGACCGGTTGACCAATTCCACCTAAGATAATCAGTCCCGAAATAATCCCAATTAACAAAATAGATGACTGATAGCCCATTAAACTATCCGCAAACAAACTAAACCCGGCATTATTCCAGGCGCTAATACTGTGAAAAAGGGCAAGCCACAATCCTTGATTCCAGCCATGTTCTGGAACAAATACGAGTAACAACAGGAAAAATCCGGTTAATTCAAAAAGCAAGGCTGTGGCAATAATTGAGCGAATAACAAACGTACTATTTTCTAAACCTGGAAGGTCAAGGGCTTGTTGAATCGCTATTTTATGGCGCAAATTAAACCGCCGACGCACCAAGAGTAACATAAACGTCGTGATTGTCATATACCCTAACCCCCCAAGCTGGAATAGGGCGAGGACAAAAACCTGACCGACGCCAGAAAAATAACTGCCGGTATCGACTACGGCTAAACCTGTGACACAGACAGCCGAGGTGGCGGTAAATAAGGCGGTAATCAGATCAGTCCAGGTTCCATCCTGGGTAGAAATGGGTAAGATTAACAGAAACGTGCCTATGGTAATCATGGTTAGGAATCCGAGGCAAATCGTGCGCGGAATAGTCATGAGACGTGACAAATTATAGTGTAGAGCCGGGTTGACGCATTTAAACAGGCTTGTTACCTGTCACTGTTTGACAAAACCCGCCCTGGGTCAATTGGATAGAGTCTTTAAAATCTTTTATCACATTTTTATGGATTTTCGCATCGGATTTGATGAAGAAATCAGTTCATTGAGTTGCAAACCACTGTAAAATCTAAAAGGGTAAAAACATAAGACATAAGACATTAAGACATAAGACAAAGGACAAGTAATGAGTTCAACACTTCAGCGTCAAATTCAGCAGTTTTACGACGCCTCATCTGGACTGTGGGAACAGGTTTGGGGCGAACACATGCACCATGGTTATTATGGTCCGATGGGTCGCGAGAAAAAAGGTCGGCGTCAGGCGCAAATTGATTTAATTGAGGAACTGCTGAGTTGGGGTGAAGTACAGCATCTGGAGAAAATCTTGGATGTGGGGTGTGGGATTGGCGGGAGTTCTCTAGACTTAGCCCAACGGTTCGGTGCTAAAGTACAAGGGATTACCCTGAGTCCGGTACAAGCGGCGAGAGCAACAGAACGGGCAAAAGAAGCGGGGTTGGAGGCTGAGGTGGAATTTCAGGTAGCTGACGCCTTGGATATGCCCTTTGCGGATAACTGTTTTGATTTAATCTGGTCCTTAGAAAGTGGGGAACATATACCTGATAAGCAGAGGTTTCTGGCAGAATGTTACCGTGTCCTGAAACCGGGCGGAACATTTCTGATGGCGACGTGGTGTCATCGTCCAATTACGCCAGCCACGGGAGAATTGACGGCAAATGAAAAGGAGCATTTAGAGCAAATTTACCAGGTTTACTGTTTACCTTACGTGATTTCGTTGCCAGAGTACAAAGCAATTGCCCGTGAGTTATCCTTTTCTAATATTCGCACGGATGATTGGTCAGATGCAGTAGAACCGTTTTGGGATATTGTCATTGATTCAGCGTTTGAACCCCAAGCGTTAATGGGTTTACTCAGAAGTGGTTGGGGTACAGTGCAAGCGGCGCTATCATTGGGGTTAATGAGTCGGGGGTATCGGCGTGGTTTGATTCGGTTTGGTGTACTCTGTGCTCAGAAGTCTTAATCTGCAAACACTCATGGATGTAAGTTTTGAGTGGGAGATGGAAAAATTGTGTAGGGGCGGGTTTTACTACTATCTTTTGGGTTGCATCCAGATGTAAATAAACCCGCCCCTACTAAGGTTCATTCCCCCGCCAAGAACTCAAGTTCTTGGCTAAAAGCACAAGTCGTCTTTAGACGACTCAAATTATTATAGAAACAACCCCAAAAGTTAGACACGTCTGTCTGCATTGAAACAATTAACGGCGTTTAGTTGATGTCCTAATTACCCTGGGGTTAAACGCTCATGGATGTAAGTTTTGAGTGGGAGATGGGAAAATTGTGTAGGGGCGGGTTTTACTACTATCTTTTGGGTTGCATCCAGATGTAAATAAACCCGCCCCGACTCAGGTTTTATGAGGAGAATTACCATGACCACCGCCGATCAGGTTAAACTGATTCAAACAGGAACTACCCAAACCCTAACCATTCCCCCGCCAAGAACTCAAGTTCTTGGCTAAAAGCGCAAGTCGTCTTTAGACGACTCAAATTCTTATAGAAACAACCTCAAAAGTTAGACACGCCTGTCTGCATTGAAACAATCAACGGTGTTTAGTTGATGTCCTAATTACCCTGGGGTTAAACGCTCATGGATGTAAGTTTTGATTGGGAGATGGAAAAATTGTGTAGGGGCGGGTTTTACTACTATCTTTTGGGTGGCATCCAGATGTAAATAAACCCGCCCCGACTAAGGTTTTATGAGGAGAATTACCATGACCACCGCCGATCAGGTTAAACTGATTCAAACAGGAAATATCCAAACCCTAACCATTCCCCCGCCAATAACTCAAGTTCTTGGCTCAAAGCGCAAGTCGTCTAAAGACGACTCAAATTATTATAGAAACAACCCCAACAGTTAGACACGTCTGTCTACATCGAAACGCTTTTGCTATACCCTAGTGCGATCGCAGATTTTGTCGGGTGCGTTAATGAAATGTAACGCACCATGTATAGCTTGATTGAGTCTATGTCTGTCGTTCTGAGTCGGGGTTGAGTCTCAAAGCGTCGTCAGCGAGGCTCAGAGCGTCCTTAGTCGAGGCTTAAAGCGTCCTTAGTCGAGGCTCAAAGCGTCCTTAGTCGAGGCTCAGAGTGTCCCCAGTCAAGGCTCAAAGCGTCATGGGCGAGGCTCAGAGCGTCCTTAGTCGAGGCTCAGAGTGTCCCCAGTCGAGGCTTAAAGCGTCATGAGCGAGGCTCAGAGCGTCCCTAGTCGAGGCTTAAAGCGTCATGGGCGAGGCTCAGAGTGTTCCTAGTCGAGGCTCAAAGCGTCCTTAGTCGAGGCTCAACAGAGCAATCTAACCATTCCCCCGCCAAGAAATCAAGTTCTTGGCTAAAAGCGCAAGTCGTCTAAAGACGACTCAAATTCTTATAGAAACAACCCCAAAAGTTAGACACGTCTGTCTGCATTGAAACAATTAACGGAGTTTAGTTGATGCCCTAATTACCCTGGCGACTGCTATATCCAGTCAGCTCTCTTCTGACTTGAGCTTTAGGTTCCTTGGGTTTAAACCCAAGGCGGTTGCTGTTAACCCCATCACTCCCTCTGTCTTTTGCTATACCATAGTTAGCATCTCCTGCCTCAATTGCCCCATGGATGAACAACGCCAACAAGCCTATCTAACCCTGATTAATACCCTATTAACCTGTCCCAATGGTGAGGAAGGGCAGACATTACAGGATAACGCCGAGTTCGTTGATGCCGGGTTAGTGGCAACCATGGCACAGGTGGCGGAAGCGTTCGCAGAGAGGGGCGATGAAAATGCGGCGCAGTTTTTAATCGGAATGGCGAATCAGTTAGGGGAATTCTTGGGATTATCTGACTCAACGGCTACTCCTGAAGCCCAACTGCGTTTCCTGATGCAAGTATTACAAGCAACGTCAGATAGTGATGTTGAGCCGCAAGTTGTCTATCCCCTCCTCCAGGAAAACCTGCATCTATTGGATGATAACTTTGCCCGGATATTGCGCGACTTGGGAACAAAACTGGCAGAGGTGGAAGCCGAACAAGCCCAAGCTATTGCCGCAGATATTGGTAATTTTAGTAATCTGATCGAAGATTTCCCTCTAGGAAGTCAAGCAACTAACCTGGAAATCGCGATTACGGGTTATGAAGTGATGCTAACTCTCTTTACCCGCGAGAATCACTCAGAAACCTGGGCATCAATTCAAAATAATCTGGGTGCTGCCTACTCTAACAGAATCAGGGGAGAAAAGGCAGAGAATATAGAATTAGCGATCGCATCTTATCAAGCCGCCCTTCAAGTCAGAACCCGTGACGCCTTTCCTAGCGATTGGGCAATGACGCAAAATAATCTGGGGATTGCCTACTCTGACAGAATCCGGGGAGAGAGGGCTGAGAATATCGAAAGTGCGATCGCATCCTATCAAGCCGCCCTTCAAGTCAGAACCCGTGACGCCTTTCCTAGCCAATGGGCAACCACGCAAAATAATCTGGGTAATGCCTACGGTGACAGAATCAGGGGAGAAAGGGCAGAGAATATCGAAAGTGCGATCGCATCCTATCAAGCCGCCCTGCAAGTCAGAACCCGTGACGCCTTTCCTAGCGACTGGGCAATGACGCAAAATAATCTGGGTGCTGCCTACCGTAACAGAATCAGGGGAGAAAGGGCAGAGAATATCGAAAATGCGATCGCATCCTATCAAGCCGCCCTGGAAGTCTACACCCGTGACGCCTTTCCTAGCGACTGGGCAATGACGCAAAATAATCTGGGGATTGCCTACTCTGACAGAATCCGGGGAGAAAGGGCAGAGAATATCGAAGATGCGATCGCATCCTATCAAGCCGCCCTGGAAGTCTACACCCGTGACGCTTTTCCTAGCCAATGGGCAACCACGCAAAATAATCTGGGGATTGCCTACAGTGACAGAATCCGGGGAGAGAGGGCAGAGAATATCGAATGTGCGATCGCATCTTATCAAGCCGCCCTTCAAGTCAGAACCCGTGACGCCTTTCCTAGCCAATGGGCAACCACGCAAAATAATCTGGGTGCTGCCTACTCTGAGAGAATCCGGGGAGAAAGGGCAGAGAATATAGAAAGTGCGATCGCATCCTATCAAGCCGCCCTGGAAGTCTACACCCGTGACGTCTTTCCTAGCGATTGGGCAGGTACGCAAAATAATCTGGGTGCTGCCTACCGTAACAGAATCAGGGGAGAAAGGGCAGAGAATATCGAAAGTGCGATCGCATCCTATCAAGCCGCCCTTCAAGTCTACACCCGTGAGGCTTTTCCCCAAAACCATGCTACAACCCAATTTAACCTAGGACTTGCCTACCGAGACGCCCAACAATTGGACAACGCCTATCATGCCTTTGCCGCAGGGATTGATACCGTTGAATTCCAGAGAGTAGAGATTAGTTTAGGTACGGCTAATGATGCCGATAAACAGAAATTAGCGGAAGAATGGAATAAGCTCTATCTCAATATGATCGAAGTCTGTCTAGAATTAGCAGACAATACCCAAGCCTGGGAATACATCGAACGCAGCAAAACCCGTAACCTGATTGACAACCTCACCAGCCGCAGCCTTTACCCCGATGGCGAAATTCCCACCCAGATCAAAAGCCAATTGCAACAGCTACAGCAAGAGATTCTCATTGAACAGCGACGGTTAAATCAGTTACAGGCGGCTGGGGAACAAAAGTTATCAGCAAAATCGATAACTGTAGAAGAGATAGACTACAGCCATATTAACCAACTGCGCCAGCGTTACAACGAACTTTATCCCTATAAACCCCTCAAGTTTGACCAACTCTCCCCACTGATTGATAAAAATACGGCAATTATTGAATGGTATATTTTCGATGATTGCTTCCGTGCGGTGATTATTAATGACCTAACCCCCCAGCCCCCTTCCCTGCAAGGGAAGGGGGAGAATTTAGGGAATAACGAGAATTTAGAAAATAACGAGAATTTAGGGAATGATAATCAGAATTCAAAGCCTCTCTCCTCGCAGGAGAGAGGTTTGGAGAGAGGTTTCCCCTCCATTTGGACATCCACCCCTGAAGACTTAACCAACCTCGAAACCTGGGCTGATGACTATCTTGATGCCTACTACGCCCCCAGACTAGCCGAAACCGACAGGGAAACAGAACAACTCCAACAAGACTGGCAAACCTCACTCCCCTCACGCCTCAACCAGCTAGCCGAAATACTCCATATTAACGATATCCTCACCCACATTCCCGAAACCTGCACCCAATTAATCCTGATTCCCCATCGCTATCTCCACCTATTCCCTCTCCACGCCTTAAACCTATTCCCCCGTTTCCCTGACGGTATCCGTTATCTCCCCAGTTGCCAACTCCTGCACCAACTCCAGCAACAACAACGCCCCGACTTCCAGCGCCTATTTGCCATTCAAACCCCCACATCAGACTTATATGAAAAAGACATTGGCGCAGTATCTGCCATCAAAACCCAATTTCCCCAGATTGATAGCCTCAAAAGAGACAAAGCCAGCAAATCCGCCCTCCTCTCCTCTAGGGAAACCCTCGACGCCGCCAACTGTCTGCTATTCTTCTGTCACGGCTATTTTAATCTCGATTCTCCCCTCGATTCCGGCTTAGAGTTAGCCGATGATAACCTCACCCTAGAAGACATCATCGCCCATTTCCGCCTGAGTCATTGTCGCCTCGTTACCCTTTCCGCCTGCGAAACTGGGTTAACCGACATCAACAATATCAGCGATGAATATATCAGCCTCCCCTACGGTTTCCTGTTAGCGGGTAGTACCAATGTTGTCAGCAGCCTGTGGGAAGTCAGCGCCTTTGCCACCGCCCTCCTCATCGTCAAATTCTACCAAGAACTCCAGCATCAAGAGAACCTCGCCCTCGCCCTGAATACCGCCCAATGTTGGTTACGAGACACCACTGTCAAAGGTTTTCAAGACTGGCTTCCCAATTCCCCCTTCAGTACCACCTGGCAGATAGAATTAAAAAAGTATTTCCAGTATCTGGAAACCGAACAAGGGGAAACAGCCCAACCCTTTAACAATCCCTATTATTGGGCTGCATTTTGTCTGATTGGCAAAGGAGTTTAATATCATGTCTGTGTACGAAAATAGTGTTATTAGCTTTATTCAAGTTATCGAAACTAACGCCAACTTACTCACCCCGCCAGACTGGGAGAACTTAAATCAACTCAGCAATCAACTTCCTAATGATGATATTGAGGATATCTCGAATCAACTGGAAGACTGGTTAAAAGCATCCGCATCCCGCCAGGAACTATTTCAGAGATACGAGGAACAGCGAGAAGCCGTAACGGATGCTGAGGTAATCAATTGGCGAGGAATCATTGGCGTCGGTAACAGCAAATCTCCCACGCCAGCGAATCAACCCAGCCCAGCGGCGAAGGATATGATTATTAATAGTATTATTAGACATTTACCCCCATCCACCCCACAGACAAACCCACCTAATAATCAAGGTTCAACTTAAGCGACTATCCACACAAATACAGCAGATGAAATGATTATTTTAGTTGGCTAAAATTGAACCTACAAGCCATTTTTCCCCCTCATCCCCTAACCCCTTCTCCCAACCCCCCTCGTTCCCCCCTACAAGAGGGGGGATGACAGAGGATGCTTCGCTTTTGTTGCATAGGAGAAGGGGAACTAAGCTGTCATGCATTTAAATTGGGTATTAGTAGCGAGCAAGATGCTCGCACTACAAGGATTGCGCCATTATTGACATTACGGTTTAAATACCAAACAGCTTATCACGTAAAGATGCAGCTAAAATCACCTCTAAAATACCGCTTTTCTCTTACTCCCCTCTCCCCAAATTCCCCCCTTTCAAAGGGGGGTTAGGGGGGATGGAGAGGGGCTGGGGGTGAGGGCTTTCGGTGAGGGGCGATATCTCCAATTAAACCTGCTAAACAGGGTACGGCAGTGCCGTACCCCTACAGATATTCTGTATTATAGGCTCATGAAAATGTCGGCAATTTCCATCAACATAAGACCAATAACAAAGGACATAAGACCCATAACCAATAAATGAAAAACCTCAGCCTCACCCTCTACGCCTTCCACCTGCGTCAAACCCTCACCGACGCCCCCGATCGCGTGGCGGATGATGCGGCTAAGTTATGGGATAATCTGACTAATCTGGGACATTTCCCTGGACTGAATACCCTGAAATCTCACCTCATCTGCTACACCAACACCCAATACACGCCCCAAAACGAACCCGGAAAACAAACCCACTGGCTTACCCACGCCCAAGATATCGACTTAGGCGCTATCTCCACCGCCGATGGCTTCAAAATCACCGCCAATCTGCAACCCTTTCGCCTCAATGACACCTACGCCATTGATCTCACCCTCACCCCCGACTCCCCCCACCTCGACATCACCATCCCCCAACTGCAACACTTCCGCCCCCAATCCCTCCTCCCCCACCGCATCCAAGCCTCCCTCGGACAAACCCTGTGGTTATACGCCGAAGTAGACGCCCAAACCGACTGCGCCAGCCTTGCTAAACAATGCGCCACCGCCCTCGTCGCCAACACTCCCCTCAACCCCAGCCTCCAGGATCAAGACACATTCTTCGGGAGTCTTCTGTTCGACTACCTCGCCACGGAAACTAGCCAACCCGATAACCTCACCAGCCACTGTCATATCCTCATCTCTCTCAACACCAGCCAATCTCCCACTGTTGAACTCTTGGGAAAAGCCTACGATGAACTCCTCCAACTCCTTTGTTCTTATCACAAACTCCGCTACATCTATCACCAATCCCGCCAACGCTACCCCCAAGCGCGACACCTCTATAGCGACTTAGAACAACAAATCCAAACCTTACCCAACCTCACCACCAACCCCCAAACCCGCCTCGACACCCTAAAAAACCTCCTCAACCAAATCCCCCAAACCGCCCTCGACTACGCCCGATGCTTGCGTGACTTACGCGCCCACCAGACGGCGATGGAAACCAATATTACCAACTTTGACACCAAGCAACGGAATCTTGCCCAAATTGGCGATATCCCCCAATTCTGGGACGATTTCCTCAAGGAAAGCCAACGCGATAAACAGCAAATCCAAACTGATATCAATTATCTCTCACCCGGACAAGAATTATTCGGACAAATGCTAGAAACCGTGCGGGGTATCGTAGACTTAGATCAGGCAAACCGCGATCGCGCCTTAGACGAGAAGCTGCGAAACCTAGAACTGTGGATAGCCGTCGTCGGTACCGGATTAGCCGTAAGTGGGATATCCTCCCAAGTCGATTCCCAACCCATCCAAACTTTTATCCAGAATCAAACCAACGCCCAAACCCCTGTATGTCCGGGTGCGGGTGTAGTGAAATGTACCGCCTACAATGGTTTGAATGTCTTGATTCATATTATCATTGCCGTTGCGATCGCACTTCCCATCGGTTTAATTCTGCGACAGATTCGACATCGACAAAAATAATCTAATAATCATCCTCCTCATCCAGCATAATCGTCTGTTCATGAGACACTTCTGTCTCTTCCTTCGCGCCCGCCTCTAGCGGCTCCTCCTCAGTTTCCGGCTCATAGAATTCCCAATCGTCTATCTGTTCCGTCTCTCCAGCATACTGCTGTGTATCTGACAAAGACGGTGGTTGTGCCATCTCATCCACTTGCTGCGTCTCCCCACTATACTGCTGTGTATCCGATATTGGGGCGTGGGTATCCCATTCATTCAGTTGCGCCGTCTCCCCAGCATATTGCTGTGTATCCGACACCGTAGCTTGGGCACTGAACTGCTCACGGTCAAACTTTTCAGTTTCCCCATCATAGCGATTGCTTCCTTGAGAGTAAATCGTCGGTAACATCGGTTCCCCTTCAGCACTCTCAATAAAAATCATCGGTTCATCTTCAAACAAATGCTCCTCTTCAATGGTTTTCATAAACGGAGAGACAACCAACGATTGGTAATACACCTGAAATTCCTCCCAAGAAAAGAACGCCCCACTTTTAACCGCCAACTGTTTATTCGGTTCATCTAACTGGGCATCTACTAAACAAGCATTCGTCAAATTCGCCGAAGTCAAATGGGCGCCCCGCAGATCCGCCCCCAACAAATTCGCCCCTTCTAACTGCGCCCCCTTAAGATCCGCATCCGCTAAATTTGCCCCAACTAAACTTGCCCAGGCTAAATTTGCCTGTTGTAAATTAGCCGCCGATAAATTAATCCCACTTAAATCAGCAGTAGACAAATCCGCCTGCCAAAGGTTAGCCTCTGCCAGCATCACCCGATGCAAACAAGCTTGAGATAAATGAATCTGAGCCAAACTTTGTCTCGCCCGTTGCCAAAACGTCGTCGGAGACAGGGCAACAGTGCGACCAATAAAACTTAACAATTGATCGGCATCAAAATCCTGGGAAATCTCTGGATTGCCACAGGGCCAGAAGGGAAGATTCGCTTCTCTGGCTGCCGAACAGAGGACTAAAAACACATTTAATCCCACAGTGGCATCAATTTGTAACGTATTCAAGGGATTTTTGAGATCCCGCAACTGTTCGTGAACCTGGTGAGCCACCCCTTCATCAAACCAACGTCCGCGACAGTAGGCGCGATAGAAGCGATAGAGCCGTTGATATAGTACCGGGAAAGAAAAAGCATCCGCATTGCGCTTTTGCTCCCGTCGCAGTCTCTCTATCACCAATTCCTCAATTTGAGGAGACAATAAACCATATCCCAACAACCGATAAAGATGCTCAGCCACATGGATAGACGAGTCAATCACAAAAGAGATTTCCCCATACTGATTCGGCATCTTTTGCGCCAATACCTTCAGTTGTAGGGCAATTTCTTCTGCGGCTAAGTAGTCTCCTAAACTGGGATGAGAAAACTCAATCGACAGGGGTGCTAATGCCGCTTTCTGGGAGGCAGCGGATTGACGCACTGCTGGCTTCACCCCTTCCCCAGCTTGATCTCTGGGTTGGGTGCGGAAAAAGAATGTGGGTAAGGGTTGGGTAAAAGACTCCGGCGTCATTTCCTGAGGCTGGAACCGATTCTGGATCACCGTTTGCGTCACTTGATTTTGACCCGTTTGCAAAATCGTCAGTGCTGTCCCCTGCATTTGACGGCGTAACTTTTGGGGGGAACGTCCTTCTAAGAGATTCGCGATCGCTTCTAGAGAACGCCCCGCATGGGAAAACCCTTCTCGAATTAACTCTAATAAAGGTCCACTCCCACTCGCCGGTTCCCCCAGCAACCAGCGACAAATCCGGTCATAGATTTCAAACTTAACCTCAGCCGGACTCATTTTAAAGATGCGATCATCAATTAAGGCATCCCGATTTAAAATTCCCACCAAATACAGCATCAGGGGACGAGTCAGCAGCGCCACCAAGTCTGGATTCGGAGATTGCCGATGAAACACGCCGCCATGTTTTAAGAAGTTAAAATACGACTGGGCAATCGACTTGGATTGCAGTCTTGCCCACTGGAGAAACCACTTGCGGAATTCCTCCTGCGCCATGGGTTCAATGGCAATGCGCTGGAGTCGGCTTTGTAGGGGAGGTAAACTACTATGGCGATATTTACGAGCCAACACCCCATTTAAGGTAATCGGACGACTCGTCAGGATAATCTTGTGACGAGGCAAACTCGACCCACTGATTTGGGTATGGAATCGCATCACCTGATCCATAAACGTCCACAAGTGACGCTCAGTCTGGGGAGAACGAGGCAATTCATTCAAACCATCTAAAATCAGCAAACAAGGGGGAGAACTGCGGGAAAACCAACCATCGGTATCCGTAAACCGTCCCACCGGAAATGCCGTCTCCAGGGTTTGCTCCAAGGTTTGACCTAAGGTAACATCCCGCAGGCGAATAATTACAGGCATCCACTGCGGATAAAGCTCTTGTGCCACATGGGCGGCTAACATCTGACAGAAACTGGTCTTGCCACAACCGCCATCGGCTTCGATTACGGCAATACTATTCTTATCATTCAGTTGAGCCATGACCCATGCCATTAAATCAGTCGGTGGGGAGGAAACCGCCGCCAGATAGGCATGATCTAGATCCTGTTGGCGGCGCCGTTCCCGGTTTTCTTGTCCAATCGTGGCGGGGAGGCGTCTCCCTTTCAGGGGAACGTAGATTTCCTTGAGAGAAAACGGTTCAGCGAATAAGGGTTCACTTAAGGACACACAGAGTTCTGCCCGATAATATTCCCGATCCAAATCCAGCATCAATTGGGGAGTCGAGAACTCTTGCTCCTCATCCTCGTCTTCTGGGGGAGTGTTGAGTGTATTACTTAAATGACCCAACCGGACAAACTTTTGCAGTTGCGCCAAAGGCAGTGCATTTTCGGCAATCACCCGCAGTAAATGACCCGGAAGTCCATTACTCAACCGTTGGGTTAATAACTTAGCTTCCGTTTCCTCCGCCCCATTCGCGACAAACCACGCGATCGCTAAATTATTCATCTGCTGCACCAGAAACGAATTCGCCACAGAGGATAAGGCTTGTTCGGCTTGGGAATCACTGAGTCGTCCGGGGCGCAAGGTTTTGAGCAGGGCAATCAATTGGGGCTCAACCAGGGGTTCATCGGTATTCGGTGACGCCGGGACTTGGGCGCGATTTACCCAAGGTCTTCGCAGTTGGGCTTCTTGCTCTAAAATTCCTTGTAAGGCGTTCAGATAAGCCACCTGAAAACTCAGCCAGGTGCCTTCACTCCGGCGTAATGGCTTCCTGCGACTCAAAATCCGCAGCAAGCCCACCGTTAACTGAGACAAAATCGGCGCCACTTGCCAAGCGACAGTTAACGGTAACTCCAACACTTCCGTCAAGACACTAATCGCAAAGGGATTAAGACTCTTGACCTCCATGTCTTGGGCAATACGAAACGCAATACCCGCCAACTGGGCGTTATCCTGTCCCAGTTGGGCAAGTTCAATGTGGCGTTCTGCTAGCCAATGGCGAATGCTCAGGCTCATGCCACCCTAACTACTCCAAAACGATTCCTCATCCTATTGTGGACTCTATTGGACTAAGTACAAATCACCCTTGCCTTGTGGTTAATCGGGAATACAATAAACGGTGAACAATGAATTCTCAATTGTTTTCTATCTGTGTCCAAACAAGACTTGCCCCGATTTCATCTCCATACTTCCCAACCTGCTCGCCCACCTCGGGGACATAAGTTAGTCATCCGACTAGCAAGAGGCTCTAAGGCATCGAGTTTAGCAGAAACGGGACAATCAAACGCCGAAGTTTTCACAGACAGGCACTCCAACCCAGCCCGAGTTCGCCGCCAACGTGAGTTTTGGCAGTGGTCCTTGCTGTGGTTGATGATTGTGTCCGTTATCGGAAGCATGGTCATTGGTGGTATCCTATTACTCACTAAACTGCCACCCCCTGCCAATTGCCAGCGCATTTCTCCTTTATCCACGGATAGCGAACGAATATACTGCGCTCAACTTGCCGCCCAATCGGGGGAATTCGAGCAACTCCTGGAGGCGATCGCGATCGTCCAATATTGGTCGCCAAACCATTCTCTTTATCCCCAAGCGCAGGAACTGCTGCGGGAATGGTCCGAGATGGTGCTGCAATTTGCCAGAGACACCCTGAATCAGGGAAACTATGGTGATGCCCTGAACATGGCGATGGAAATTCCGGTAAGTAGTCCCCTGTATCCTGAAGCTCAAGCCCAAATCGCCACCTGGAAACAGGAACGAATACAGGCTCAGGCAATTGTCAGTCAGTTTCAAGATGCCCTGAAAGTTCAAAACTGGCAGCAGGCGGCTCAGCTAATGACTCAACTGTCACGCCTGAATGACCCCTACTGGAGTGTATCCCGCTATGATAGCCTGATGAAACAGTTGGCGGCGGAAAAAGAGGCTTGGACACAACTGCAAGAGGCACGGGATTTAGCCAAATCGAATCAACTGAGCCAGATTAAACTTGCGATCGCGTTGGCGGCAAAGGTTGATCCTAACAGCTATATTAAAGCTCAAGCTCAGAGTGATCTGTCGAATTGGAGTCGCACGTTACTCCAAATTGCTGCCGCTCGCTTCCAAAATCAGGATTATCAGGGGGTTATTGATATTGCCCAAGGGATTCCGATTAATACTTCTCTGTATCAAGAGGCTCAAGATTGGTTACGCTTAGGGCGGGCGGGCAAACTGGTGCAACAAAACACCATCCTCGCCTTCATTGATGCCTTAACCGCTGTTCGCCAACTCGATGCCAAAAGTCCGGTGCAAAAGCCAGCCGCCGCCCAAGCGGTTCAGTGGGAGGCTCAGCTGCAAGATCGCCTCCAGTTACGCCTTGCCCAAATGAGTGCCAGTTTCGAGCAACGCCCCCTGCTACAGATGGCAATCGAACAAGCTACCCTAATTACACCCGATCGCCCCCAACGCATCAGATCACAGACATACATTGCCCAGTGGCGCAAACAGATTCAACAAATCGATGATCGTAATACCCTCAGAATTGCCCAACAACTTGCAGCAGGTAACACCATTGATCAGTTAAACGCCGCCGTCGCCCAAGCCCGTAAAATTGAGCTAGGTCAACCCTTACGCATCGAAGCCCAAAGCGCGATCGCGAAATGGAATCGCCAAATCGAAACCCTAGAAGATCAACCCATCCTCGATTTAGCCCGCGCCTTCGCCCAACGCCGGGATTTAATCGCCGCCATTTCCACTGCCAATCAAATTCGTCCGGGTCGAATGCTGTATGCTGAATCTCAAGCTGCGATCGCCCAATGGGTTGCCCAAATCCAAACCGCCCAAGATCGTCCCATCCTCGAAGCCGCCGCCGCTCTAGCCGCCCAAGGACGATTTGACGCCGCCATCGCCACCGCCGCCCAGATTCCCCCAGAACGAGCGCTCTACCAACAAGCCCAAGCCGCGATCGCTTTTTGGAAATCCCAATTCCCTAACCAATGACAAATGACAAATCAATCCACTCAAATCCTACTCATTGACGATGACCCAATTTTCCGATTAGGTTTAGTCACTGCGTTGGCAGCCTTTGCTGATTTAGAAGTTGTTGCTGAGGTTGATACACAAACGGCAGCACTAGAACGCTTAACCACCTTACTACCCCAAGAACAAGTTAATTTAATCATTTTAGACTTGGCATTAGGGCGATCGCTGGGGAGTCCCCTAACCGGGCTATCCTTATGCCAGCAACTCAAGACCGATTATCCCGACCTACCCATCTTACTGCTAAGTGCCCCATCTGAACCCAATCAGCTTGCCGCCGCCAAAGGCTTAGGAGTAGAAGGCTACTGTGCTAAAGGATGTGCCATCACCTTAATTGTAGAAGCCATAGGACAAGTTAAAGCGGGTCAATCCTATTGGCAAATGTTACCCATCCCAACCCATTCATTACCTCCCCCACGTTGGCATAACCAATTACGCCAGTCAGGATTACAACAAATTGAAGCGGCTTTAAGACAGGTAACCGCGCAACTCCAACAGGGTAATTTATCCCGCCTCGATTGGTTATTTTGGACGGGACGCCGCCGAGAATTATTGACAGCCCGGTGGATCGTCAATCAGCTTTTACCCACAGATGGCGCAATTGTACCATCTGATAATAATTATGCCGAACCTTTACCCCGTTTAACCTCTTCATCTCCTCGTCCTCCTGTCCCCCAAAATTCTCTGCGCCAATCCTCCACAAGTGCCTTATCCAAAACCTCCTCTGAGGCATTGCAGTTTCAACCCTCAACCCCCCAAGGGATGACATTAACCAAACTGGATTCAAGTTTGGCAAATTTGACCAACACTCCCTTGGAAATTGATATTCTGCAAGTAGAAAAACGCCGGGAATTACTTCGTACCGTTCTTTACAAGTTTGAGGAGATACTAGATGCCTTGCGCTTTTCCCAGGTGACTAGGGAGCAATTGATCCAGAAGCGATCGCGCTTGTTGCATGATTTGTGGTATGTTTCTTTAACTGACTTTTTTGGTCAATACTCGACCTTAGCCGTGGGCAATCAAATGATAGAAATGGTTGATATTTTGCGGCAAAATCGGGATATTGTGCAAAGGGCTATTTTGGATAAAATTCCTTTAGTGATTGAGTTAGTAGCCAATCGGCTATTTGAATCCCCGTTAATGATTGATAATGTGTCCTATCCGGCTCATACACCAGAAGCCATGGCGCGGGCAGAACTGTTATTACAAAATCTGATTATTCAAGTCGCTAATGGTGTAATTCAGCCGCTGTTAAATTCATTTTCGGATGTTGAAATAGTTAAACATAACTTTTATGATAAACGGTTGATATCTTCACGAGAAATTACTAGATTTAGGAATAATTTATCCTGGAAATATCGACGGGACGAATTAGTAGATGAACCCCGATCTATTTTTGAGAGTCGCTACAATTTGTTTGTCTTGAGCGATATTGGGATAAAAAAAGTGGCAATTTATTCCCCTCGGCGTCAAGAGTTAGAAGAGCTACAGGGTACTCAATTAGCCGTAACCATCGCCTATGAAATGCGGGATGCGATCGCGCCGCGTTTGCGGGGTATAGTTGGCTGGGTTGGCAAAGGCGTGGTTTATGTTTTGACGCAAGTCTTAGGAAGAGGTATTGGTTTAATTCTCCGGGGGGTTATTCAAGGCGTGGGTAGTGCATGGCAAGATACCTGGTTTAGCAAAAATGGAGAGCGGGGAAAGTAATATCAAATTCTGTTCAAGCGTAGGGGCGGGCTTTACCCATAACCTTTTAACACCAACTGATAACTTGACTAAACCCGCCCTTTTCCCAGATCCGGGAAAAAAATAGACGCTGACCGAGTAGTATTCTAGCCTTAGCATTATACTACACAAATAAGCATTCAGGAGCAAGTTTTAATCAAAAATTGCGATTGTTTTCTTGCCTGAATAGTCTAACCAACCAGGAGAGAAACCGGGAATCTTGACTAACATGTTGTTCAGACCAGATTGTACCATCAGGCATAATTGCCCCACTCCAATCTGCTCCATTAAGATTAGTCGCACTCACACCTGCGCCACTCAAATTTGCCCCCTGTAAATCTGTCTGTTCTAAGTTAGCCCAATTTAAGTCAGAGTTGCTCAAGTTTGCACATCTCAACTTAACGCGACTGAGGGTAGCCCAGTTCAAAATTACCCCACTCAAATTTGCCCCACTTAAATCCGCTCCCGTCAAATCTGCCCAACTCAGAATTTCTTCACTCAAATTGACACATTGAAAATCCCGTTGTCCTGATGCATACCGCTGCAGCAGCTCCTCAGCCGTCATTTTTATCGATCTATATTTTCTCAATCGATTGTTTCGGATATGATAGACATAAGGCTTTATGGGTTCTTTACCGATACAGAAATAAGCAAGCTGCATACTGTTATATCCCCGATAAATTGACTTTGCAATTTTCTAGCATTTCGGGGAAAATGTAATTGAACTAAATCTTAAAATATAGTGAACGTGATCGCACTAAAAGCTAAACTAAAATCCGCTTTAAGCGTGACAGGAGAATCGCCGACACCTGACGTAAAGCAATGCATAAGAGTGATAAACGTCACAAAGGGGCGACGAGGGATTGGCGATTGGCGATTGGCGATTGGCGATTGGCGATTGGCGATTGGGCGAAGCTTATGCGCTCTTGTGTTGACATAAAACCGAGACATCTGGGCGCATAAGCTTCGCCCCTACGAATGCTCCCCCATCCCATGCATCACGCCGATTTCATTTGGGAAATCTGTTCTGGTAACGTGAGAATCTCTACCCCCTCTTGCGTGACAGCTATCGTATGCTCAAATTGAGCCGAAAGCTTACGATCTTTAGTCAGAGCTGTCCATTTATCCGCCATAATTTCCACTTCCCATGTCCCTTCATTAATCATGGGTTCAATGGTGAATACCATACCGGGACGTAGACGCTTTCCTTTACCGCGAGTACCATAGTGAGGAACCTGGGGAGCCGTATGAAATATCCGATTAATACCGTGTCCGACAAAATCTCGCACCACAGAAAAACCATTGGCTTCGGCGTATTCCTGAATAGCAGCCCCAATATCACCAATGCGATTTCCGGGTTTCACGGCGGCGATTCCCCGCATCATACATTCGTAGGTGACTTCAACCAGTTTTTTGGCGGTGGGTGAAGGTGTACCGACAAAGAAGGTTCGGGACGTATCGCCGTGAAATCCATCCAGAATCGGGGTCACGTCAATATTGATAATATCCCCGTCTTGGAGAATTTGTTTAGCACTGGGGATACCGTGACAGACGACTTCATTGATACTGGTACAAATTGACCTGGGAAAGTCATGATACCCCAGAGGAGCGCTTTTTGCTCCATTTTCTTGAGTCCAGCGTTCGGCTTCATCATTGAGTTCCAAAGTACTCACCCCTGGCTGAATCATGGGTTCAATGTGATCCAGGAGTTTGGCGGCTAAGCGTCCAGCTTGACGCATTTTTTCGATTTCTCGGCTCGATAGGAGAACAATTCTTTCTGGTGCCATGAGTATTTATGCGGTTATTTCCCTATTCAACGAGGGGTGTATCTGTTTGAGTCTTTCTTCACTTTACCGAAAAATTGGGTCTAAAGCCTCGTCCTTAAAGGACGACTTTGTGTTAAAATTCACTTGGAGGAAAGGGTATTAAACCTCTATAAAAACCCAGAGCCGAGAGGCATCGCACCTTGAAAACTAGGCTTAGAGGGTTTTGTACAGAAAGGCTTGTACAGGTAAAAAGTCTAAGCAACAAGCACGCCCAAAACACATTCTTTCTTGTTTTCAATAGTACGATAGGGCATATCGAAACTAGCTTCTGTAATGGAGCAAAACGCTTCTGGAGAGATGCTCCTCTGGTATGAAATAGGCGACTATTTCATAGTAAGAGTGCTCGATGAAAGAAGAATCCTCACGCCTTTAGGCTGAGGAGTGTCAATAGGATCGCTTGCCTATTCCCCACGCTTCGTTGAATATTGACAGGGTCATTCGTCATTCTGGAAGCCCCACGCCGTCCTGATAAGGCGGCGATGGAATGGATAGGGCAAGGGTTTCCATCCCCATCCAATCAATTTTTCTGCCTTGGAGCCTTCTACCTGGTAATCCTCTACCTTCTTCATCAACTCTTTACATTAGAATTCAGCAATTACCCGACTATTCTGTTGAGTGTCGCTTAAAATAATAAGTGAGTTGTTATACTCATTAAAAAGGTAAGAATGACAATTTGGGTCGGCTAAGACATATTTAAATTACCTATTGCTTGTTCCCTGTTCAGTTTGCCAAAATCTAAATAGGTGGTTTGAAGGGACAACAGCTTAGTCACATCAACAGCCTAATAGTCTGTCCGTTTAACAACGGTTTAATTTCTACTGATTTGTCTTCCTTCGCTGTGGGTGCAAAATGTACTTGGATCAATGTCTACTACGTTTAACGGCGTAACAATTTTAACAAAATCTTATCCCTTGAATATCTATAACTAATCATCGGAGATAGTAAGCCGATTTTTTTGAGATGCCATGACAGAGCTAGCCCTAATCCGCAAACCCATTATTCAACCGACTGAAATCCTGAGTCAGTTAAAAACAGGACAACTCCTCAGGGTAAATAGTACTCGTGGTAATGCTATAGTCATACGTCATCGTCATCATGCAGAACTTGCCGGTCCAGGTGCTGCCGTTGGTGGAGTTTTCGATGCAGATTGCACGCGAGTGATTCCCATTGGTACGCTTTCGTTAGTGTATCCTGAATCGCGGTACGAACGCCAGAAAGCTTATCTATTAAGGCAGCGCTGGATTTTGTTTACTCAACATGCCATGACAACTTATGTGCCGCTACACCGTGCCAAAATTTTATTAAGTTTACTCTATAAATATTTCGATGCCCAGCTTATTGATGAACTCTCAGATGAGGTGATTGCTCAGTTAGTTGGGGTTTTGCCGAAAACGATTGATAGGGTTCGTCGCTCTGGCATATCACAGACTTTCAGAAAACCCCAGCCGATAGAATCCCTAGGGGTTTGACTCAATTACCAGTAATTATGGTACGATGAACGAGGCTCCACTTGCCGCCCTTAGCGCTTCTTAGGGGAAACAATTTTCTGTTGGCACATAAAACTGCTATAGTTTAAACTAATCTTTTAAGAATTGTTCGTTAATTGTAAGCAACCCCGGTCTAAAGACACGGAGCTTTAGCCAAGTAAGTTAAAGCTGTGCTTACCAGCCTAAGTGCTAAGCGCACTACGTTATCGGCAAGTGTTAAAGACCTACCAGTAGATGCGATAGCCAGTCTACTGCTCTAGAACCAAAAAGTTAAACAGTTTTAAGGTCACTGAAACAGTGCTTTTGGATAGTTACCGACTGATAACATTGGCGAGGCTAACTTTACCCCAGAAATGGGAGACAATTGGAGGGGCAACCATACCCCTCCACCCCCTAAAAAAGTATGCTTCTTAAACCGCTACCGCGTGTTCCTCCCTGGTCTAAAGCTTGCCCGATAAGCGAAGCGAAGGGACACAGGGTTTCCCACAACGAAGGAGTTTTTATGAAATTCGTTAACGAGTTAAAAACGCCTGCTCTCTGGCAAAAGCTACAATGGGTTTTTGATCCGGTTGGTTATATGGAGAGTGCTGCCCAGCGTCATCCTGACCTATTCACGGCTCGGATTGTCTCGGAAAAACCCTTTGTTTTTGTCCACCATCCCCAAGCCTTACAGCAAATTTTAATCAATGATAGACAGAAGTTAACAGCTCCCGGTCATTTGAATACAATATTACAACCTTTAGTTGGTCAATACTCTCTATTTCTGTTAGACAGGGAAAGCCACAAACGAGAGCGAAAACTTTTGATGCCTTCCTTTCATGGCGATCGCATGCAAGTCTATGGGAAGTTAATTGGTCAACTCACAGAAAAGGTAATCAATAAACTTCCCCTGGATAAACCATTTAAAGCCCTTGATATTACCCAACTTATCACCATACAGGTGATTATACAAGTGATATTTGGACTCTATGACGGAGAACGGTGTGAACAGATTATCCAAAAATCTCGTGCTTTACTACGGTTCATGAACTCTCCATTAACTGCCAGTTTGCTATTTTTTGAATCCCTGCAAAAAGATTGGGGGATATGGAGTCCTTGGGGATACTTTTTATACTTGCAGAAGCAACTGGATAATTTGCTTTATGCTGAAATTAGCGAACGCCGTCAAAACCCTGATCCAAATCGAACGGATATCCTTTCTCTACTCATATCGGTTCGAGATGAAGCTGGTCAAGGCATGACTGATCAAGAGTTGCGCGATGAATTGCTTACATTTTTGTTAGCAGGTCATGATACAACAGCACTGGCAATGGCTTGGGGATTATATTGGATTCATCGTTACCCTGAAGTTCGAGAAAAACTAATTCAGGAGTTGCATAGCTTAGGAGATACACCTGATCCTCTAAGTATTTTCCGACTCCCTTATTTGACTGCTGTGTGTAATGAAACGCTACGGATTCATTCCATTGCGATGTTAAGTTTCCCCAGGGTAGTACAAGAACCGATTGAGTTACTCGGACATCAGTTAGATACAGGGACAATACTGACGGGTTGCTTGTATCTTACCCATCAGCGTGAGGATCTCTATCCAGAACCGAAAACGTTTAAGCCCGAACGATTTCTCGAACGTCAGTTTTCTCCATCTGAATTTATTCCCTTTGGGGGTGGAACCCGTCGTTGTATGGGTGAGGCGTTAGCCCAGTTTGAACTCAAGTTAGCTTTAGCCAAAATTGTGTCATCCTACGAACTGGAATTAGCTGAGAATCGACCTGTAAAACCTCAACGTCGAGGTGTTGTACTGGCGCCTAAAGGGGGTGTAAAAATGATCCTCAAGGGTAAACGGACTTCTCAAAATGAAAAGAACGCTTCCTTGAGTTTAGTATGAATGGCACTGAATTAAGACTGGTGGGCAGTGCCCACCCTACGGTATATCAAGGGTTTTGGCACTACCAAAATGCTTATTTTAGTTAAAAAATTAGTTGATAAAGGGCGATTGGTTTTTCGCTTTCCTCAAATTGTCGCTGTCCCATCGGTTGCGGTGGCTGGGGTAGATGGTTCGCGATCGCCTCATAAACGCTATGAGACATACAAATCCCGCCAGGAGGGGCTTCTGCGGTGAGATGATGGGCAATTTTGACACCGGGTTCACTAACGCCTGTGTAACAAAAAATAACATCTTCCCAATGGATGCCAATCCGATAATAGAGTTCTGGATTCGAGTCCCTTTGAATTGCTGATTGAAGGGTTAATTGAATCTCTTGGGCAAAGTTAACCGCTTGCAGGGAACTGGGAAACAGGATTAACATTCCCTGATCAATTGATTTGAGAATTTTCCCGTCAAATTCTTGAGTAAGCTGGACAAACAATTGCAAGTCTTGGTAAAGTTGATTAAAAGTAGTTTCCGGATGCGCCAGCAGGTTAGTGGTTAAGTTGACCCCCTCAATCACCACCAGGCTAGCTGGGCGGGTTTCTGGGGATAATTTTAAGCCAAGGGGTTTTAGGCGATCGCGAAAATACTGGTGATACAATTGACAAGGCAGACTAACCTTGCCCTGATCAACCCGCACCAGTCCCAAATTCTGCAAGCGAACGGTAATAATGGGATCAAATTCTACAGGTGTTGATGAATTAACCACTTGCATCAAGGCACTCATCAGTTCTGGATCATGATGGAGATACCATAAGCACTGGTGCAAATGCTCCCGATAAATGTCTGTTTCCCCTGTAACGGTTGCCAAGAATTGGTCAATGGGAATCTTTTCTGTTTTAATCGCATTTAAAGTTAGCTGGACAAGATAAGGATGACCCCCTAAAAGCTGATACAATTGCTTGACCTGTTGGGGTTGCCAACTGAATCCATGGCGAATCACTAAATCTTGGACTTGTTCCCTGGTAAACTCTGGCAACTGAATCGATACATCTGCTGTAAACTCTATAGAATTAATCCCAGACATGGCGTAAACTTCAGTAGAATGCACAATCACTAGGCGCAGGTTTTGCCAAATCTGGCTACATCTATCCCCATAGCTGGCTTTTTCACCCCAGGTTTGCAGCAAACTAAAAAATTCGCTAGCAATTTCTGGATAGTTAAATAGCACATCAGCGTCGTCTAATGCCAAAACTAAGGGATTACCGAGTTTTGGTAAGAGATAGGTTTCAAAGTAATAGGTGCTGTTGGCATTTCCGCCATAGATATCATCCCAATAGATTGGCACTTGATGAGGTAAATCCAACCCCCGTGTCACAACCGCGCAAAACCATTGCAGGAATCGATTTAAATCACGGAATATCGAGGACTCTGCTAGTTGAACATTTAAGGCGATTGTATGAAAGCCTTCCTCTCTAGCTTGCTGAAGGATTCGCGTCATCAGAGAGGTTTTCCCCATCTGTTTAGGGGCAACAATTTGGATGGAACTCCCCGGTTGCACCAGGGTTTCATGACAAAGGGATTCAATGGGCAGACGTTCGATATAAAAGGGAGAATCGAGAGGGACTGGACTTTTGAGCGGAACTTGATCATAATTAGATGATTTGCTGTCTGCTTTGGTATAATCATTAGGATTAAGCGTCAGATCAAAGGCGCTGAAATAAGACATCAACGTTTTGCGATCAACAGGTATTGTGCGCCGTCGTACCTTGATCAGGGTGTTTGGACTTAAATGGGTACGTTCACTTAATTGTTCCAGGGTGTAGGGTTTGCCCCCATTATCTTGAAATACTGATTTGCGCTGCGCTGCATTTAGGCGTTGCCAACCTTGAACGGAAAGAATAACTCCCCGTTGACGCTGGGGAGGCTGATGTCTTCGTGGCATTCAGGTTAAAGGTCAGAATTTGGTTAGACCGTTTATTTTAAGCGGAAAACGTGAAAAAACGGTGAACGCTTTACCTGAACCAGCCAAATTTTCCATCAACATCACCAAGTTAGTCGTTAAGTTGTGAACTTAACTTGTGATCTTGCGTTGTGTTATTTGGGGAGTAAGGGCAAACTGCAAGAAACAAGTTGATAGGGCAAGTGCCTTAGTGATTACAATGATGGGTATTATCGGTACTTTAAGTGACGTATCCTTACCTGAGATTTTTCAGTTACTTGAAAAGGGCAAAAGAACGGGACTGTTGACGATTCGTGCTTTTCCTCCAGCCACTGGGACTTACTACATCTGGGTCAAACAGGGTCACATTGTCGCGGCGGCGCATCGGCGAGATGGGCAAGGTTTAATTTCCCTTATTGCCAAATGTAAATTGGTTAGCGATCGCGTGTTAACTAAACTGGTTAAATGGTGTTGTCCTGTCAATCAACCATTAGGCGTATGTTTAAAACAACAAGGGGTTTTAACTCGCTTAAATTTAGAACAACTGTTTCAAATTCAACTGTTGCAGCAATTGTCTGTGCTTTTTCAACTGCAAGATGGTTCTTTTCGATTTGATTCCATGGCTGTAATTCCTACTCAAGAAATGACCGGGTTAAGTATTCCGGCGACAGAAGCAACTTTAATGGGATTGCGTGTTTTACCCAATTGGGATATTTTGGCGGCTAAATTACCTGATCCGAATCACGGTTTACTCAGTACAATTGCGGGTTATCCTTCCTATCGGCTAGATACATTAGAATGGCAAATTTGGCAGTATAGTAAAGGGGCTGTATCTCTTCATGCTATTGCCCAACATCTAAAATTTCCCGTAGAACAGGTTCAACATATTGCCTTTAGGTTGATTAGTATGGGGTTAGCTGAAGCAATACCTTAAAGCCCTTTCTTAGTAAGCGCTTTAGGCTCTCCCGTACATAAGGTGATAAGTTTCACTAATCAATGGATAATTAATAATTGATAATTGACAATTGATTAATTGGGTCTAAGACCTCTTCGTTTACGAAGAAATTAAAAAAGATTTTCCTTAATTTCAATCCTCTTCTTTTAAGGAGAGGTCATTATCCATTGTCAATTTGTGAATTCCCGGCTATACTCTATTTTTGATCATCCCAATCTAGATGTTTTACCCCCCATTCATGCATCGCCTCAAGAATCGGTTTGAGACTCTCGCCTAATGGTGTCAAAGAATACTCAACTTTTGGCGGAACTTGCAGATAAACCTCCCGATGTACAATACCATCCGCTTCCAGTTCTCGCAATTGTTGCGTCAGCATTTTCTGGGTAATACCATGTAAAGCCCGATGTAACTGACCAAAACGCTTCACCTCTTCAAATAATTCCCGCAGAATCAAGACTTTCCAACGACCGCCAATAACCTCTAGTGTGCGTTCTACAGGACAAGTGGCGCGTTCACTCTCTACGCTTTTGGTTGCCATAGTATCTTTTTGGTAACTAGCTTACTTTAAAGTGCATACTTCCCATAATAGCTGTATGGGTTTTATAGTTGAACTATACAAGATCTAATGTTTTGAGGAAACAGTGATAAGCAAAAGGACAAAGGACAAATGATTAACATTCGCAAATCTCAAGAACGAGGACATGCTAATCACGGTTGGTTAGACACCTATCACACCTTTTCATTTGCTAACTATTACGATCCGAACGCTATGGGATTTCGTACCCTGCGGGTTATTAATCAGGATCAGGTTAGTCCGGGTGCAGGATTTGGTACTCACGGACATCGGGACATGGAAATCATTACCTATGTTTTAGATGGAGCGCTAGAACATAAAGATAGTATGGGAAATGGTTCCGTGATTTATCCTGGTGATGTACAACGGATGAGTGCAGGTACAGGTATCCGCCATAGTGAATTTAATCATTCAAAGACAGACTCAGTTCACTTGTTACAAATTTGGATTTTACCCGATAAAAATGGACATAATCCTAGCTATGAACAGCATAACTTTGGCATCGCCAAGCATCCCGGACAGTTTCATTTAATTGCTTCAGGTGATGGGAGAGAAAAATCCCTAACAATTCATCAGGATGTAAACTTATATGCAGCCATCTTGACAAAGGGCGATCGCATCACTCATTCTCTGGCACCTCAACGTTATGGTTGGCTACAGGTAGCGCGAGGTAGGATTACGGTGAACGGGTTAGCTTTAGAGTCAGGTGATGGTGCGGCTTTGAGTGAGGAAACAGATGTGGTGATAGCCGCGACAATCGATGCTGAAATTTTACTCTTCGATTTGGCATAATCTGAACGCTTGGGGGTGCATGCGGTAAGAGAGATCCCCCCAACCCCCCTTAAAAAGGGGGGCTTTCAGAGAATTTGTTGAAACAGTAAAGCCACTTTATCCAAATCTTTATCTCCAGGAGATCGCTCAACGCCACTCGATACATCAATCCCATTGGGGTGCAATCGTTTCAGCGCTTCGAGAATGTTCTCTGGGGTTAAGCCGCCAGCCAGAAACCACGGTAAAGGGGGATGAAATTCAGCCAGCCTCTCCCAGTCGAGAGTCTTACCCGTACCCCCTAGCATCTGGGGATGGTAAGCATCCAGTAATAAGGTATCGACGTAATTGACATAGCGATAGGCTAAGTGTAAATCATCCGGGGTTTTCACCCTCAGGGCTTTGATCATTTCAATCTCAGGTAAGAATTGCCGCAGTTGGGTGCAAAATTCGGGGGATTCATTACCATGGAGTTGGATGGCACTCAATCTCCCTAGGACAACCGTGGCGCAGATTTCTTTAACCGAGGCGTTGGCAAATACGCCGACAGTATCCACCGATATCGTCAACGAGTCTACGATCAACCCGATTTGATTGGGGGTAACATAACGGGGAGAAGCCGGTACACAAATGAATCCTAGGGCGGTTGCACCCATTTGCGCGATCGCTTGTCCTTGTTCTGGTTTGGTAATGCCGCAAATTTTTACCCGCATCGATAGCAATGGTCTCCTTTTATCGTCAAATTGTTAAATATTAAAACATTTTGTTAATTTTCTCTCCAGAATTTTTTATTATTTGTTCAATTGTGTCTGTTTATCAAGCAAAGGAGAATATACAATGCTTAACATAATATTCGCGGCGGTTCAATCCACTGTACCTCCAACCCCCTCATGGACACCCACCGTTGGGCTAGTGATGATTATCTGTAACCTGGTGGCAATTGTTGTAGGTTACTACGCGATTCAGAATCCTGGCGTAGGACCCGATTTACCCCTGCCTAAACCTGCCATTTTCAAGCGTTTCGGTGTAACTGAACTGTTGGCGACGGCTAGTTTGGGTCATCTTATTGGCGCGGGTGTGATCTTGGGATTGACAAACGCGGGAGCGCTCTAAGTTGGGAGGCTCAGATCCCCGGCGTCTTGAAGCAGTCGGGGATCGAAAAGCTGATATCGTAGAATACGGCAACCCCTAGTCTAGGTAAACGCACAGGAAGAAAAACGTTGGTACAGTCAAATTGGCGAATTGGCTCCTTATTCGGAATACCATTCTTTATTGACCCATCGTGGTTTTTTATCTTAGCCCTAGTCACCTTCATTAAGGCGGGGAATTTCGATGGGAGTTTTCAGTCAATTTCCGCCTGGAGTCTAGGGTTGGTGATGGCGCTATTATTGTTTGCCTCAGTGTTATTGCATGAACTGGGGCATAGTTTAGTGGCGCGATCGCAGGGAATTAAGGTAAATTCGATTACTCTGTTTATCTTTGGCGGCGTGGCGGCGATTGACCGTGAATCCCAGACTCCGGGTGATGCGTTTCAAGTCGCGATCGCAGGTCCTCTGGTTAGCCTCTGCCTTTTTGGTCTATTCTATGGGTTAACTCAGGCACTGCCGACGGAAAATGTGGGATATCTGGTGGCGGCGGATCTGGCAAGACTTAATCTGGTATTAGCCCTATTTAATTTAATCCCTGGATTACCCCTTGATGGTGGACAAGTTCTCAAAGCGGCAATCTGGAAGCTGACGGGGAATCGCTTGCGCGGGGTGCGTTGGGCAGCACAGGCGGGGAAAGTGATCGGCTTTTTCGCGATCGCGCTATCTGTAGGACTGGCGTTATTAACTGGAGTCTGGACAGTGCTTTGGTTGGCGTTGATTGGCTCTTTTGTGTATCGCAATGCCAATGCTTATGATCGCCTGACAATTTTACAAGAAATCTTACTCCAGCTTCAAGCCTCTGATGCCATGACCCGCGATTTTCGTGTCCTGGATGCCACAATCAGCTTACGGTCTTTGGCGGATGAGTACATTCTGGCAGATATTCAGACGCATAAGCCCTATTATGCCGCGTCGGAGGGACGTTATCGCGGTTTAGTCAAGATTCAAGATTTACAAACAATTGAACGCAGTCGCTGGGAAACGGAGTCCCTGGAGAGTCTGGTTCACCCGTTATCGGAGATTGCCACAGTCGAGGAGAAAACCCCATTAATAGAGGTGATTAAGACTCTCGAAACCTGTCAGCTAAAGCATATTACCGTACTTTCTCCCGCCGGCGCGATCGCCGGGGTGATTGACCGAGGGGATATTGTCCAGGCTGTTGCAGGGCGTCTGAATCTGCCGATTTCCCAGGATCAAATCCAGCAGATTAAGGCAGAGGGGAGTTATCCATCCTGGTTAAAACTTTCTGCGATCGCTCAAGCTACAACGTCCTAAAAGGCAGAAGGAAAGAGGTGAAAGACCCGATTGAGAATCGACTGATATCATCCGTTTGTATGGAATATTTGAAGCAAAACGAAATATATCTGGGTAGATCTGAGTGCAAAATGCTTAAAATTGAGCCAAATAGTGTGGCTCTGAGTTTTTGGTCACCTCCATACTTCGTAGGAAAGGATTACGAGAAGGAAGAAACTTTTGAGTCTTGGCAATCCTTGCTACGCCAAGTCATACACAATCATTCTCAAGTTCTCAAACCAGGTGGATTTTTAGTTGTAAACATTGCTGATATTTTATGCTTTAAAGATGAAAGTATGCCAAGAATACAAGCTCTAAATATTTCAAATCAAAAATGTAAAGTTACGCGAGAGATGGTTTTGGAAGCTCGTAAAAACTATCCTAATTATAATCGATATCAACTAGCTAGCTTGCTGGGTTGTAGTGAGCAAACGATTGATAGGCGGTTGAATGGAAATAATATTCGTGGTGGAAAATACCAAGCGCAAACTAGAGTAAAACTCGTTGGCAATTATCTTGAAAAATATGCGTATGAAGTGGGCATTTATCTGTATGATAAACGGGTTTGGGTTAAAGATCCCTCTTGGGTCAATAGTCAGTGGACAAGCAACACCCTTAAGGCGGTAAATGAATATGAAGATCTCTACATTTTCTGGAAGCCTGGTGAGTATGTAATTGATAGAAGGAAGCTATCGAAGGATGAGTGGAAAAGCTGGGGTTCAAGAGGACTTTGGTACATCAATAGTGTTAGGGTTAATGATGACCATGAAGCAAAATTTCCAGAGGAATTGGCAAGTCGGGTAATACGCTTATTCAGTGAAGAAAGCGACCTCATCTTAGATCCTTTTATGGGTAGTGGAACAACAGCCGTAGCTGCTATTAAACATAACCGCAACTATATTGGTATTGAAAAAGAAGCTAAATATGTTAAGTTAGCCAAGAAGCGAATTCGAGATCTATCTTCTTTTCAGTTAGAGCTAAATCTTATTTAATTGAACAATCAATTTCTCTAAATCTCCAAGAGTCTATCCTGCGTAGAATTTCAAAGCTTACTCGACAACGCCTTTTACGGGGATCTTTTTTCGTTTCATCTTTACCAGGAAAAAATAAGTTAGGAAAATCTATCAAATAATTCGGTTGTTCGTGTAGCAAAATGCCATTGGGAACGGATGCAAAGCTTATTCTACTCAATGGCTGTCCTCCATCATCATTTCCTTCAAGAGATAGCATCCTGTAAACAGGCTTGAGGATTATGATTACAACTGGAACAATTAAACCATCACTCAAAATATAAATTGGCGGTATACTACAGTAAAACTGATGGCTAACCCGTATGCCAGTAGCCGTAATAACATCGTTACTAACACCATCAGACAACACCTCCCATCGCCCACTTCCAGAAATTTGATTATGTGACATTACCGCATGATCTTGATCATCTCTAGGTCCCACTGACTTAATCTCAAGAAATAGCCAGCACGAATTTGTTATTTCATTGGTGATTTGAGAAATTCTATCATTTGATATGACTAACCTTACATCAGATCCCGTGGGTAATCCCACATCAGAGATTTTAAAATTACACTCTAAAAGTCGAGGTAACTTGTCTCCAATTGCATGTTCTGCAACCTCAATCCAGGGATATTGATCCCCTATAGGTTGTCGCCCTCTCTCTTCAGGTGGATAATTCTGCCAGAAGGGATAAAGATAGCTAGCTTCATTGTAGTTTACGATTATTTCGGCAAGATTTTGATAAACAGAGTTAAATACTTCATCAAGAACATATTTTTCAAGGTTAATTAATTGACTATAGTTTTGTATAAAATAATTTCTTGCCCTTCTATAACTATTGTATTGAGATTGTCTAAACTGATTAAACATCAGAGTTGTCTTTCAATAACTCAAGAGGTGAAACCCCCAAACTACCAGCCAACCTTTCTAAAGTTTGCAACGTAATGTTGCGTTCACTACGTTCGATAGCACCGATATAGGTTCTATGTAAACCACACTTTTCGGCTAATTCTTCTTGGGAGATACCAAGCTCTTTTCTGAGCTTTCTCAAATTAGATGCAACAACTTGGTTAAGTCCCAAGAATCGTTTAGCCATACATGATGGACAAGTTCTTTGGCTGGCTGATCGCTTACATCCCTGAAGCTTATCCAGATGCTACTTTTAAGTCTACAGACTATATATAGCAGAGAAGGTTCAGCGAACTAAAGCGATATCTGTGCAATTGCGGCTTCAGGGCTGTCTAACAAGTTTGAGGGGAGGGCGACCCGAGGATCTGTAGGGGCGGGTTTGACCGATAACATGCAAGCCCAAATTGGTAACTTTTGTAAACCCGCCCTGTGTCTGGTGGTGTTAATTAGGCTAAGCGGGTCGCCCCTACCTAGTTCAGGCGATCGCTCTTTTTCAAATGATATAAGAAACCCTTCAAACTCTGAATAACTGAGGAATGATCGGTCGTTCTCCCCGTTGAAACTTTTGCCAAGTCTCTCGCAAAAATGTCGGTGCTGGATGATGGGAATCATACACAACAATTGCGTTCGTTAGCGTCCGTTTTGGACTCACCAAAATCCTCCCCCTGTGGTATAATGCGCTAGATGCTCCGCCATCTAAATTCATCGCCTCACTACACCCAATTGCCCGCATTACCTTCGCCTCTCGCCATAAAGGTAAGGGGACTAAAAACGTGACCAAGATTAATTTTTTGCCACTGGCTGGAAACCCGATCGCACAGCGATGGGCTACACCCATAACACGCGGATCAGTAAATCCTTCACTACGCGGCGCTAACCAAACTTTCCCTTGTCTCAAAAGTCTAGGTCCCCCTGTCAGCGAAAACCAATGTTGACCCCAATCAGGTGTTCCATCCACTCGCGCTGTCACCAATTCCGGTTGGTTTCCCACCCGCAATCCCAGTGTTGTACCATAATTTTCCCAGGGACTGTATTTAAGAAACATCCCGGCTGATACTATATTTCCCATCAGCCGTTTTGGATCTTGCTTACTAAAAAATGTGCCATTCGCAACGATAGCAGCATGATAGCGGCTAACCATATTACCAAAAGATTCCTCACCAATCGTCCCTTGATGATTTCCCAGAGTGGAATTATTCGCTAAGCCAATGGCGATAAAAGTATTTGGGTTTGTCAAATCAATGTGGGTTTGATACAGGGGAACTCCCAGAATCGTACTGCGCCGAAGACTGACAGACTCGGCGGCGACTGGAGAAATAAGTCCTAACCCTTGGGCGAAAGCCGCACCACCAAGGACGAGAAATGAGCGTCGGGTGAGTTTTCGGTGATGGCTGGATAAGTTTTGATGTGACATTGGTACAATCTCAACAGGACTAGCCGTTATAAACACCAACCTGATGCGCTGGGTTTATAACTGGGTGGATTGCAACCTGGTGATTAGTGATTGGGGAAGAGGGAAGGTTTGTGTAGTATTAGAATAGGGTTCCTCGTTCCTGCAGTAACCTGATGAATAGGTTTGCTTCGCTGACAATAAATACTGGGTTATAAAGATTAATCCGGACAATTGTTTTTAAGTATCGGGGTTGAAGGTAACTATGAGTAAAGCGGTTTCCCTGGATGAGTTATGGGAGTCAACGCCACCCAGCGAGCAAGTTTTTCAACCCGATCAAGTGGTAGGGCTTCCTGATGCGGTACAAGGCTATCTGAACCATGCGATCGCGCCAGGAACAAAATTAGCCTCTGCGGTGCGACTGCGGATGCATGGTGAAATCAAACTGCGGGGTTGGCTTCCTTTTACCGCAGAACAAGTCATCTGTTGGCGTCGAGGGTTTATCTGGCGGGCGGCGGTACGGATGAAGGGTTTACCGATTTGGGGTTCGGATCGGCTTGTGGATGGTGTTGGGGCGATGCGGTGGAAGTTGTTAGGGCTGTTCCCGGTGGTAACGGCTTCGGGTGCGGATACCACGCGATCGGCTGTAGGGCGAATGCTGGGAGAACTTTTTTGGTTACCCTCTGTTCTATGTCAACCTGATATATCGTGGACGGCATCAGATGCGGTTCATGCCCATGCTAGTTTAACCCGATTTGGCGAGAGTACGGAACTAATTCTTACGGTTGATAATCAAGGGCGGTTGGAGAGTGCCAATCTGAGGCGTTGGGGTAATCCTGAAGGTGCTGAGTTCCATTATGCAAACTTTGGCGGTTTTATAGAGGAAGAAGGAACGTTTGGCGGCTATACTATCCCCACTCGCTTATTGGGTGGATGGCATTTTGGCAGTGAACGTTTTGAGTCAGAAGGAGCATTTTTTCGAGCAACTATTGATCAAGCAATCTATCGTTAAACCTCTTGTCGGGGCGACTTGTTTGTATAAATTAAAAACTAGAGAAACAGGGCAGGTTTAGTCACATTGGGGTGCAACGGAAAAGATAGTAGTAAAACCCGCCCCTACAGAGGATCGGGTCGCCCTCTCCTCAAAATTTGGTTTAGAATCTATTAAAATTGCGGCTATACTATCCCCACTCGCTTGTTGGGTGGATGGTATTTTGGTAGTGAGCGCTTTGAGTCAGA
>NZ_JBKHUP010000029.1:0-72789 GCF_046565525.1 Coleofasciculus sp.
CGATTACAGATAGTGGCGCTTTGAGTGTAGCTGGTGGCACCACCTTAAATGCCAATGGCAACAATATCACCTTAGATGATGCCAATAACTTCAGCACAGTAGCCGTCACCAGTGGCGCAAATGTTACCCTAAACGACAGCAATGCTATTGATTTAGGCGCTTCTACTATTACCGGCACATTAGGTGTTACTGCTGTGGGTGCGATTACAGATAGTGGCGCTTTGAGTGTAGCTGGTGGCACCACCTTAAATGCCAATGGCAACAATATCACCTTAGATAATGCCAATAATTTTAACACCGTAGCTGTAAGTAGTGGCAGAGATGTTACCTTAAACGACATCAATGGGATTGATTTAGGAACTTCGACTATTACTGGCACTTTAGGCGTGAGTGCTAATGG
The DNA here is from genome assembly GCF_046565525.1 of Coleofasciculus sp. Taxonomy (NCBI): domain Bacteria; kingdom Bacillati; phylum Cyanobacteriota; class Cyanophyceae; order Coleofasciculales; family Coleofasciculaceae; genus Coleofasciculus; species Coleofasciculus sp. The sequence continues at coordinate 401 of NZ_JBKHUP010000029.1, forward strand.
CGCGATTACGGATAGTGGTAATTTGAGTGTAGCCAATGGCACGGCAACATTAAATGCTAATAACAATGACATTACACTCAACAATGCCAATAACTTCAATACAGTAGCCATTAGCAGTGCCAGAAACGTTATCCTCAACGATACCAATGCAATCCGATTGTCACCTTTGACGATTAACGGCGGATTAGAGGTAAATTCAAGTAACACTAACGTTATCGGAAACATCACCACAGGAAACAACCTTATCTTTAATAGTCCAGTCACTCTAGACAACGATGTGACCTTGGATGCTGGACTAACTACTCTGTCTTTTGCCTTCGACTTAAATGCTAATGGTCACTCCTTAACCCTAAAAGCCGGTGAAATTAATAGTTTAGGTTCAGTCACGAATGGCAACAGACTCACCCTACAACCCGCCACATCCAACCAAGCCATTACCATTGGTGCAACCGATAACACCAGCGCCGCTTTAGATTTGACAACGAGTGAATTAAATGCATTCCAATCTAACTTTAATACCCTAACCATCGGACAAGGTAACACAAACCCCGTCACCATAAACCCAATTGAATTTAACAAACCTGTCACCATTCAGGGGGGAACCATTGATGTCAACGGAACCATCATCGGCTCAGGGAATGCCTCCATTACCCTCAACAGTGCAACCACAAACCTGAACGCCAATATCGCTACCGCAAACCAGACCATTACAATTACAGGTAACACCAATCTGGGGAATTCCGTCGTCCTTAATACCAACAGTGGCGCAGGTGATATCAATCTTAACGGTGCAATTAATGGAACTCAGAGACTTACCCTCGATGCAGGGACGGGTAATATTAACGTTAGGGGAAATATTGGTAACATCACTTCCTTAAATAGCCTAACAATCAACCGTGCCAACAACGTTAACACCCAAAATATTACAGCAACCAACGTTACTATTACCGCAAATCAAACCATTAATACCGCCAACATCAATACTAATTCAACCATCAATCCGGGTGGAGACATTACCCTAACCAGCAATAATGGAGTTATCACCACCAACAACCTGACAAGTTCCGGAACCAGTGGCGGTGATATTCTCATCCAAGCCTTAAACTCGATGACTCTGGGTGAAATTAATAGCAGCGGTAGTTCTGGCGATGGCGGTGATGTCACCCTTGACCCCATTGGTGATATTCAAGTCAGTTTTATTAACGCTGAAGGGGGTAACAATGGCAAAGGCGGTAACGTAGATATCACCGCAGGTCAATTTTTCCGCGCCACGGATACCTTTACAGACGCTAACGGTGAAGCCGTAAGCATATCCAGCGCTGGCGGGGATGATAATGGTAATATTACTATCCGCCATGGTGGTAACGGCGAGACTCCTTTTATTATTGGTGATGCCACAACCAATGGCACAGTGAGTGCAATTACCGATGGTGATATTACCATCCGTCCAACACAATCCTTGCTCTTTACCAAGATAGACGGCGACATCGAAATTATTAGTGTTGATGCACCGACGATTCCTGAAGAAGAACCTGTCGATGATTCACCTGTGACCCCTGTGGATGAACCCTTAATTAATCCCGTTGATGTTATCCAACCAAATGAAGTTAGTAAACTTCCGGAAAAAGATAATAATCAATTAGCCGAAGAAGAAGACACCACCGAATCCTCCGAGTCAGCATCCGTCCCCACCACAACTCAAGCTGCTGAAACGGAAGTGGCTCAACAAGAAGGCAACTTTACTAATGCTTATGAAAATTATCTAGGGGTTAGAAATACCCGCGCCGTTACACCTCAAGAAACCAAAGTCACACTCAATCAAATTGAACAAATTACTGGCATAAAACCTGCCCTAATTTACGCCTTCTTTAAACCCCAAACCCCCACTCCCGAAAAACCCAATCCCAAAGACCAAAACGAAATCCTCTGGCAGTTTAATGCTTCCACACCTCAACAGCAACAACTTTCAACTAACCCCAATCCTCAACCCACTGACCAACTGGAACTCATCCTAGTTACCGCCTCTGGAGACGTAATTCGTCGTCCCGTACCGGGCGCAACACGAGAGAAAGTTCTGCAACAAGTGCAACAATTACGTCGCGCTGTCACCGATGTTCGTATTCCTCGTCCTTATAAACAGTCTGCACAACAACTTTATGATTGGTTAATTTCCCCCATCGCAGAAGAATTACAAGCCCAACAAATTAATAATCTTAGCTTCGTTATGGATAGTGGCTTGCGTTCCCTCCCCATCGCTACACTCTATGACGGAAACCAATTTATTATCGAGAACTACAGCGTGGGGTTAATGCCCAGTTTTAGCCTCACCGATACCCGGTATGTGGATATCCGCGACGCTAATATCTTAGCCATGGGTGCTTCGGAATTTACCGAACAAGACCCTTTACCTGCTGTCCCCAAAGAGTTATCCCTGATTACCAATCAGTTGTGGTCAGGTACGTCCTTTCTTAACCAAACCTTTACCCTAGAAAATCTCAAACAAGCCCGCGCTAATCAACCGTTTGGTATTCTCCATCTCGCCACCCATGGAGAATTTAAACCGGGAAAACCTAGTAACTCCTATATTCAGTTTTGGAATACTCGATTAACCCTAGATAAGTTGCGAGAGTTGCAATTAGATAATCCCCCAGTCGAACTGATGGTATTAAGTGCTTGTCGTTCAGCCTTAGGGGATGAACAAGCGGAGTTAGGATTTACCGGATTAGCGGTACAAGCTGGGGTAAAATCGGCATTGGGTAGTCTCTGGTATGTCAGTGATACTGGGACATTAGGACTGATGACCACATTTTATCAACAGTTAAAACAAGCCCCCATTAAAGCTGAAGCCTTGCGACAAGCACAACTGGCAATGATGCGGGGGGAAGTTAAATTAGACGGAGATGAATTAGTGACACCATCGGCTAGGATTTCTTTACCAGAGGAATTACTCAACCAGGGGAATATTAATCTGACTCATCCTTATTATTGGAGTGCGTTTACCCTGGTGGGAAATCCTTGGTAGTAGCTACCAGCCCTGTTGAAAAGAAAATCGCAGCTACACAAACTTTCGTCCGCCTGCGCGAACTAACAGAGCTACATCAAACCCACGTAGAGCGACTGAAAAATTGCGTGTAGAGACGTTGCATGCAACGTCTCTACCACTGTTCAGAAAGTCCTAATCGATGTGTCTACTGCTATATCAACAGGCTTCTTGGGCTTCCGGTTCACAAATTGGCACTGAATTGTCCCCTGTGGGTTTAGGTGAGGGTTGAACGGGTTGTTGTGTGTCCGGTTTAGGGTTTTGGGGATTGGACTGTTCTGATGACGGCGGGGTTTGCTGATTCGTATCCCCTTGATTTTTACGCTGGGTAGCTTGGCGAACTAATCCATTTAACTTTTCTCGCCAATAGCGTTGTTCCGGAAAATCGCTGTCTGCGGCATAAATGATCACATCAACATAGCGACCTTCATTGTAGGCTTGCTCAATCTTATCGAATTTGGTTTTCGCTTCCCCCCATTCCTTTTGCCAAGTCTCGATGTTCTTTTGAGCATCCTCAAACGCCGGACTACTGGGGAGAACCGATTGAGCCGCCGCGATCGCTCGATCTAAGTTACCTTTTTGATACTCTTGGGCTGCTTCTGTCAAGACCTTTGCCCCATTATCGGGTTTGGGTTGATTGGGGGATTTTTGCGGGGTTGGAGTTGGTTCTGGACTGGGACTAGGTTTTGCCTCAACTGGAGTCGGACTCGGTTGAGTTTCTTCTGGGGTAGGGCTAGCAGGTTGTTCAGCAATGGTATCCACAGAGGCACAATCGATATACTGCCCAAAAACCCACCCAGCTTGCGGTGAACGAATTTCCACCCAATCCCCTTGCTTGGTGCCAGTTAGGGATAAGTTTGTGCCTTTATTAACCGTGCCAACAACCGCTGCGTTGGGGTTTGACCGCACGTTCAAGCTTTGAGCGGTCACCGTACAATTCCCTCGTGCCACTCCTTGACCGGATAAACCCTGACGAATGCCATACGCCATGCCTGCGGCTGCCATAGCCACGACTAAACCAATACCAATGACTAATGGGGCGCGGTTCGGTTCAGATGGGGGTGTGGGTTCAGGAGGGCGAGGAGGGGGAGGAGGGGCAGGTTGTCGAGGTGGTGCTGCTGGGGAAACTGCCAGAGTGCCTTGTTCCGATAGGGGTGTGGGTTGTGGGGTTGGTCTAGGAGGCGGAATCTGCTGACTGTAAGGAGTAGAAGGGGAAGCTGTGAGCGATCGCACCGCTTGTAAGGCTTCTGTGGCTGACTGGTAGCGGTCTTTGAAATGATAGCGCACCATCCGGGTCAGGATATTCTTCAACCCTGGACTCACGGGTGCAAGATGCTGCCAGATCAGTTCGCCCGTATTTAAATCTTCCTGCAATTCGGCAGGCATACGACCCGTAATTGCCTGGATACCAATAATTCCCAAGGCGTAAATATCGCTGGTGGGACGCGGTTGACCCAAAGCCTGTTCGCTGGACATATAACCCGGAGTCCCCACAGCAACCGTATTGCTCATCTGCATCTGAGAAGTCGCCAGTTGAGTCCGGATTTGCTTAACCGCCCCAAAGTCCAATAAGACTAACTTTTTATCTAAATTACGCCGAATTAAGTTATCTGGCTTAAGATCCCGGTGAATCACGCCACGATTATGAACAAACTCTAAAACCTCTGAGAGTTCTTGCAGCAGGGCAATAACTCGCGTCTCGTCCCACGGTTGACCCGGTATCAACTCTTTGCTGAGGGGATGCCCTTCAATATATTCCTGAACCAGATAAAATTCTTGGTCTTCTTCAAAGTAGGCAAGCAGACGCGGGATCTGGTCGTGATTGCCCAGCACTTCTAGGGTTTCCGCTTCGCTGTTGAACAGGCGTCGGGCGGTTTCTAAGAAATTGGGGTCACGATTAGCCGGCTGAAGGTGTTTGACCACACAAATCGGGCTACCGGGACGCCGGGTATCTTGTGCCAGGTACGTGCGACCAAATCCTCCTGCACCGAGGACTTGGTTGACTTGGTAACGACCATCCAATAACTTGCCTAACATAGGAGTGATGCGCCTCAACGTTCACATGTTAATAGTTACATACACCGACAGGATAGGTGTGCCAGGATTGTGCCAATTTAGTTTTTGTTCTGCTCTATGCATTGAATACATAATCCTTAGCTTCCGATGAGTTGAAGATACCTATCATAGAACAATAGCCGCTTATCGATGGGGGAGAGGGAATTATATTGGCAGTTTTCGCCCCTGGAGTCTTGTACGATAACTAGAAAATATAATGAACACTGTCGATTATCTCCGGATTAGCCTCATTGACCGCTGTAACTTCCGCTGTCACTACTGTATGCCGGACGGGTCAGAACTTGACTATATCCTGCAACAGGAACTCCTCACCCATGAGGAGCTGCTGACGCTATTGAAAGAGGTGTTTATCCCGGTGGGGTTTAGAAAGTTTCGCCTGACGGGTGGAGAACCGCTACTGCGTCCAGGGGTGGTAGAGTTGGTCAGAGAAATTGCTGCACTGGATCAAACCGAAGATTTAGCGATGACGACGAATGCCTTTTTACTCGCAGGCATGGCACAAGACTTGTATGATGCGGGATTGCGGCGGATTAATATTAGCTTGGACTCTCTCAATCCTGATACCTTTGACAAAATTATCGGGAATCGGGGGCGATCGCGCTGGCGGCAAACTTGGGACGGAATTCAGGCGGCACATCGGGTTGGGTTTGATCCGCTGAAATTGAATATCGTCGTTATTCCAGGGGTGAATGACTCAGAAGTCCTGGATTTAGCCGCACTTACCCTTGAGCGCCATTGGCACATTCGGTTTATTGAGTTTATGCCGATTGGCAATCCTGAATTATTTAACGATCGCGCCTGGATTCCCTCTGAGGAACTACGCCAGCAAATCCGCGATCGCTGGGGCTTAGTTGAGTCGAATGTGCGCGGGAATGGACCGGCTGATGTATTCCAGATTCCTAATGCCTTGGGGACTCTCGGCTTTATCAGTCAGATGTCCGAATGTTTTTGCGATCGCTGTAACCGGATGCGCCTCTCCGCTGATGGGTGGTTGCGCCCCTGTTTACTCAATGAAACGGGTCAGATTGACTTAAAAACCGCTCTGCGTAGCGGCGTTGATCTCGCCCAATTAAGAGCGCGAGTGCAGCAGTTACTAGCGATTAAACCAGATATCAACTTTAAACAGCGAGACTCTGGCACTGATGGTTACTACACTCGCACCATGTCACAAATTGGTGGATAGTCATCGTCATTCGTCATTTGTCCTTTGTTTTTTCCTGGTACCAATGACCAATGACCAATGACCAATCTACGCTTTCCGTGAATAGAACTCAACCACCAGCAGTTCGTTAATTTGCAGAGCGACCCACTCACGCTCAATCACACCATTGACCTTACCCGTGAATGTTTTCTTGTCAAACTCTAAATGGCTCGGTAGATTTGCCAATCCGGGGTATTCCAGATTTTTTTCCACCAAACCCCGAGATCGCTCATTATCTTTAACCATAATCACATCACCGGGACGGCATTGGTAGCTAGCGATATTCACTTCCCTACCATTGACCATCACATGACCGTGATTCACAAGCTGACGCGCACCTGGAATAGTACCTGCCATTCCTAAACGAAATACGGTGTTATCCAGTCGCATTTCTAGCAGTTCTAGCAACGCTTGACCCGTGGAACCCGTTGCCCTACGTGCTTTACGAACATAGCGAAGCAATTGCTTTTCCGTGACTCCGTAGTTGTAGCGGAGTTTCTGTTTTTCTTCCAATCGAATCGCATATTCTGACCGCTTCCGGCGAGCTTGACCATGTTGACCGGGTGGGTATGAACGACGGGGGGATTTGCGAGTCAAACCGGGCAGATCGCCCAGACGACGGACAATCCGCAGGCGCGGACCTCGATATCGCGACATAGAACTTCCTTGTGTACCTGACTAATTTTTACCCAAATACTTTATATTACAACATTAAGGGAGTAAGTTTTGAGTTTTGAGTTTTGAGTTTTGAGTTTTGAAGACCCTCGATGGCATGGCGCGTGACCCTTGAAGACCGTTACATAAGACCGAATCAAAGCTAATCAACCGTAGTCAAACTTAGCTTGATGCTTACTTCCTGCTTCACTCTGGCGGTGTCGGCACTCAACCAGTCCGCAGGCTCTCCCCCACCTAACTGGCGGCTTGCTCTAAATTGAGCGATGCGTTCAAGTCTCTGTCGCACTCAAACCCGCAGTTGTCACACTGGAAAACTCGCTCAGATAAGGGCATTGAGTCTTTGACAGTATGGCACTGGGAACAGGTCTTGGTTGAAGGATACCACTGGTCTACTGCAACCAAGGTTGACCCATACAACTGGCACTTGTACTCTAACTGGCGCTTGAACTCATGGAAGCCCATATCCTGAATAGCTTTAGCTAGTTTGTGGTTAGCCATCATCCCGGATACATTCAGGTTTTCTATTCCTATCCGGCTGTGGTTTTGGGCTAAATAGGAGGTGAGTTTATGCAGCGTGTCTTTACGGATATTGGCTATTTTCCGGTGTAAACGGGCTATTTTGATTTGGGCTTTTTTCCAATTAGATGAACCGATTTGTTTATGACGGTTTAACCATTGCATACGCGAGAGCTTTTTCTCGTACTAAGGAAAAACTAAAAGCAATCCCTGACTGGCAAGAGCGACTCAGGGAGTTTGTTGATCAACTTACATCATCCCTACTTAAAGATGGGTAGGGATGAGTAGAGCTGAGTAGGAATTAGGTTACAGTTGCTGACCCTCGATGGCAGAGTAAGGACAAATGACAAATGACAAAAGACGAAGGACAAAGGACTATCCCCATACTCGATGCCTTACAAGCCTGTGCTGGACGCCCTCACGCGCCGTTTTACGCCCCAGGTCATAAGCGGGGAAAAGGTATATCTGATCGGCTGGTGAACATCTGGGGAAAATCAGTCTTTGAGAGTGATCTACCTGAATTGCCCGATTTTGATAACTTATTTGCCCCTTCAGGAGTGATTCAGGAGGCGCAAGAGTTAGCGGCGGCGGCGTTTGGTGCAGATAAAACGTGGTTTCTGGTTAATGGCTCAACCTGTGGGGTAATTGCGGCAATTTTAGCCACTTGCGGTACAGGAGATAAGCTAATTTTACCTCGCAATAGTCATCAATCCGCGATCGCAGGTTTGGTTTTGTCTGGTGCGAGTCCGATTTTTATTACCCCAGAGTATGATCCTTCAGGGGATTTGGCACACAGTATTACTCCAGACGCCGTTACCCAAGCCCTAAAGCACCATCCGGATGCCAAAGCGGTGATGCTGCTTTATCCGACCTATCATGGCGTGTGCGGGGATATCCACGCGATCGCACAACGGGTGCATCACTACAATATTCCTTTGCTGGTTGATGAGGCGCACGGGGCGCACCTGACTTTTCACCCTGATTTGCCTCCGAGTGCAATCTCAGCCGGGGCTGATTTAACCATACAATCCACCCATAAGGTTTTGGCAGCTATGACCCAAGCCTCAATGCTGCACATTAAAGGTGATCGCATTGATCCTGAACGATTGAGTCAAGCCCTACAGCTTGTCCAGTCTACCAGTCCCAGCGCCCTCCTCTTAGCCTCTCTAGACGCCGCACGACAACAAATGGTGCTGTATGGGGAAAAGCTGCTTAGCCGCACTCTAGGGCTGGCTGAGGTGGCGAGAGAACAGATTCAACAAATTCCTGGATTATCGGTTTTAGACGCCACAAACACTCCGGGTTGTTTTACCCTAGATCCTACCCGGCTGACGGTGAAGGTTACAGCGTTGGGGCTCAGTGGGTTTGAAGCCGATGAAATTTTTTGTGAGCAGTTGGGTGTAACCGCCGAGTTACCGACATTCCAACATCTGACGTTTATCATGAGTTTAGGAAACACCACTGATGATATTCAGCAGTTAGTCCAAGCCTTTGCCCACTTAAGCCAGCGCTATTGTCGTCCCGATTCTCGCCCTAGGCAGAACTTATACCAACCGGGAATGGTTTCAGGGTTAATCCTGGAACCGTCGATGTCCCCTCGCGACGCCTTTTTTGCCCCGAAAGAACGGTTACCTCTAGAACAAAGCGTAGGTAAAATTAGTGCTGAATGGGTTTGTCCCTATCCCCCTGGTATTCCCGTTTTAATTCCAGGATTTGCGATCGCGTCAGCTACGGTGGACTATCTGCGACAGGTTCAGCATTTTGGCGGCTATATTACTGGGTGTAGTGACCCTAGCTTAAACAGCGTCAACGTTGTTATACAGTAAGGACTAATGACCAAGGATCAACAGAATGTCTTCTCCCCTGTGGAACTATACCACTCCTGGTATTCCCGATGATTTATTCGAGCGCTTGCCCGGTATTCCCCTGACTAAGCGAGAAGCACGCTTACTGATTATTTCCGCATTGCGCCTAGAATCCCATTCCTTGCTCTGGGATATCGGTGCAGGTACAGGTACGATTGCTGTGGAAACCGGATTACTTTGTCCTCACGGTAAAATTGTGGCGGTAGAACGGGATGAAGATGTGGCGAACCTGATTCGACGCAACTGTTCCCGCTTCGGCATTGAGAATGTTGACGTTATCGAAGGATCGGCGCCGGAATGTCTCCCCAATCTACCGGGAAAACCCCATAGAGCCTGCATTGAGGGAGGACGCCCGATTAAAGAAATTCTTAAGGAAGTCTGGTATTACTTAGAACCCCAAGGTCGGATTGTTGCCACAGCTAGTAATCTAGAGAGTCTTTATACCCTCTCAGAAGGTTTGGCTGAGTTACAAGCTCGTAATATCGAGGTCGTACAATCCTCAATCAATCGCTTGGAAACTCGAGGCACTCATCAAATCTTTGCCGCTGTTAATCCCATGTTTATCCTCAGTGGGGAGAAGTTGGATTCGTAACCTTCCACACGCTGATGTGCATCTAAATAAACAAGAGTGAAGTCCTTGTCAGGGGTATGGGGTGTAAGGGTATGCACAATAAATGTGTAACAGCTTACCATAAACATTTCCAAGTTGATAACTCGCACCTACCCATCCTCAAATTGACTAACTGCGAGTGCTGCCAGATTGTTAATCTTAATGTAATAGTTTCATCTAGACAGTTAATTGGGACTGTCTTGTGTCAACCAAAGTTCTATGCCCTGGTCTCGAATTTTTAGTGGAATTGTAGCGATTACCCTAGCGATGGGGATGATTGTAGCGGGAGGATGGTATTTTACCCTCGGCCTGTGTGTCATCGTCTATTTGGGTCAATTGGAATATTTTCAACTGGTTCAGGCAAAAGGAATTGCGCCTGCGGCTAAAACGACGTTAGTTGTGAGTCAGCTTTTATTGGTGACAGCCGCCCTTAACTCTAATCTTACGGATGCCGCCTTTCCCATCGCCGGAACCTTGATTTGTTTTTACCTGCTCTTTCAACCCAAAATGGCGACGATTGCGGATATTGCCGCTTCGATTTTGGGATTACTCTATGCCGGTTATCTGCCTAGCTACTGGATACGATTGCGTGTTGGCTTAGATGGAGGGGTTTCATTGCCACTGAATGCTACAGCTAGCATCAATAGTTTTTCCTTCAATGGCTCTTGGCTTCACCCTTGGACTAACCTAACGGTTCTGTCCCAAGGTTTAACTGTTACTCTACTCGCCTTTGGCTGTATTTGGGCAGCCGATATTGGTGCGTATAGTTTTGGCAAGTTTTTTGGTCGAACTCCCCTTTCGAGTATTAGTCCCAAAAAGACAGTGGAAGGCGCAATTTTCGGGCTTTGCGCTAGTGGAGCAGTGGCTATGGCTGGGGCTTGGTATCTGCAATGGTCGAATTGGCAACTCAGCGGATTTGTTTTCGGCACCTTAATTGGGGTGGCTAGCCTCTTGGGAGACTTAACCGAATCAATGATGAAACGAGATGCAGGTGTCAAGGATTCAGGACAATTAATTCCTGGTCACGGTGGTATTTTAGACCGTACAGACAGCTATGTTTTTACGGCTCCCTTAGTGTACTATTTCATTACCCTCTTGCAGCCTCTGTTGCCGCCTTTTAGTTAAGGCGAAAAGCCAAATCTGTGATTTGACCTGGAGCCTGGTTTTGACGCTTGGGCGGGTTTTCTTGCTCAGTGATCACTGAACAACTGTGCCAGAGTGTCTCCCGCCCACCTCTACCATAAGACAAATGAACCCGGTAATTAATGATCCTCAGGAGGGTTGTCCAGTTGCGTGAGAGTATAATGGGCAATAGCTAAACTTAAGCGCACCTGCTCAATGGGCGATAATTCAGACCATTTGACTGAGCCAACAGTGCCAAAGTCTTGATTGCCTCGCATGGCGTAAGCCCACGGACGGGCAAAAATTAATAGATCATCTTCACTCCAGTTCGGCAATAACGGTTTAACGCATAAAACAAGCTTATCTGCGAATGACTGGTTCATGGACAACGCCTGTTGAGCTTGGTCGGCGATCGCGTCCAACCAAGACGCCGGAACGCCGGAAAACCGTTGAGCCAATGACCGCTTCACAGATGCTGAACCTGAAGAATCTGAGGGCGTCAGAGATGTCCAGCACTGGTGCAAGCGATTGAATAGGGTTTGTGAGCCTGAGGTAATTTCCGCCGCTGTTTGACAAGCATCCAGAGAAAATCCCGCTTCCAGATCTGCCAAATAGTCTTGGGCTTCAGGTTCAGCGGGATTCCAGGGATAACAATTGTCGTCGGGTTGCCAAAGTACTTCTATGAGTTCTCCTTGGGCTTGACTCAAAGCATCTTGATAATTTCGGTATGGTTTATTTTGACTGGTCATAATACCCCTTCTGTGATCTTTGGTGTAGATGAAAATTGATAGGAATAGCTACATCAGCACTCTCGAATGTTCCGTAATCATTCAGAAAATTAAGGTTGGTGCCGATAATTGGCGCAATTGTGGGAACGGTTGAATTTACCGATGTGACCCTCGGCTTGAATCCCTGTGATTCTAAGATTTGTTAAGTTTTTGGATTAAATGTTTTCAATAATAAACTCCAGGGTTTGACTTTGAGTACTGCCAAATTTTAGCTGGCTACCCGACTCCAATGGCACTTCCTGATGGTGGATTCTCTGCCACCCATCTGCTCGTAAAATATGAGTGCCGTTGCGAGAAAAATCACGCAGGAAGTAAGTCGGGATTTGTTCTGGATGGGTGAAGGTATCGCGACAGAGAATTTCTGCATGTTTATAGCTAACCCACATTTCCTCATCCAAAACCAAATCATTCTCCTGTCCGCGTCCCACACGCATCAGCCCACCGCGAATTCGCCAAACTTTACCCGTTGAGTTCAAGGCACGTAAGCAAGCTGTGGGGGTTTGTACGCCATTCCAGTGGCTGGGCATAGGGGGAAGCTCAGTAATCCCTTCTTCTAAGGAAGCAATCAACTGTCCTGGGAACTCCGGATGCATGTAAAGCACAGGTAACGTCCAAGCCGGTTGGTTGAACTTGTAGAGCGTGAGTAATTGTTGTCTAGCAACAGCGACAGCTTGATCAATAGGCATCCGGGCAGCTAGGGCTTGGGCAAGACTTTGGATAAAACTCAAGGCTTCGTGATCGGCAATGGAGTCGCGCATACCCAAAACGGCGGGTACACCATGGTGAATTAACACCTCAGCTAAGCTACTCCGGGGAATCGTTTGACCTCCCACCTGATCCGGTTGAGCGCCCCAACAGGTATTGAATACCGCCAAGGTCACTTGATTACGAACCAAGACTTGAGCCAATTCTGTGCCATTGATGGTGGCGTCTGGACTTAAAAATAATAAACCCCCATCGGGAGCCGGTTCACCATGACCGGCATAAAAAAGAATATTATAACCTCCTGTGTCCAAGGCAGCAATTAAATCAGCAGGTGTTGGCTGTATGAGCTTTTCGACAAAGCAGGGAACGGCTGTGGGGTTGAACTTTTGACAGGATTGGAAAACATTCTCTAAAACCCCTGCCTCTTGTTCAAGCTGGAGGCTGGCAGCTGAATGGTTACCACTGGAGCGGTGGACATCTTGTCCAAAGACGAGCAGGATATTCAGAGCTTGATCGTGGCGGATTAGTGGTTTGAGAGAGTCAACATTACTCGTCGTGCGGCTAAAGAGCAGTTGAGTAGACAGAGAAATAGCGGGTTTACCTGCCATTTCCTGCATAATTTCCCAGGGGAGGGGAATAAGCTCAGGATGTCGAATTTCCAAACGCACGCGCAGGGATGTATTTTGTCCCCGAGCAATCCCGCGACTTTCAGCCAATGTTGTTTGAATTGAACCCGCAAATAGCCAATTCCACAAATCTATTCCCAACTGCTGCATCAGCCGTCCGCCGTAGCTAATCGTCTGCATCGGGGCGTTTTCGCTCTGGGGCGATAATGTTGGTGTAGGTGTCAAGGGATGAGGCAGGGGCAATAGGGGAGGCAAATTCCCTGTAGAAAACATTTGTTGCCACGCCAACCACGTTTGAGTCAGAGTGGGAGACCAAATTGAGTCATGATGAACATAACCCCCAGGATAAGGAGCTTCAATCACCCACACAGCAAAGTTATCTGCCCCAGCCGTAGACAGACGTGCGATCGCTAAACTGAGGCAAGGAATTTCGATATCAGACATTCAACGCCCAAATGTAGAGCAACATTTTTCTTATTAGTCTACCCAGTCTTGGCTAGGGTTTGTGTATCCAGTCTACTTCTTCAAGAGTGCTAAGTGTCGTTACTAGACCGACGCTCTAAGGGGATTTAGGAGAACTTAGGGCAGGAGTTGAAGCCTCAGAGGGAGGTTCACTTGTACACACACCCAATTGTTCGGATGTTGGGTTAAAATTTAATTCAAAATTTGAGCGAATATTGACAACTTTTATCCAACCTCTATCCCCTGGCTGAACCTGGGGATAAATATTGCCGCGCTCTTTTGCATCCGATAGAGTCGGGGATTCTGGGGTAGAGTTGGCAGACTGTTCAATTGCTGTCTGTACCGATTGTGTGTCGGCGCTTCGCGTCCCCGCCGAACAAACTCTCAATTTGAGCCAATCATCTTCCCCAGAATCGGACGATTGCCGAATAACTTGCAAGACACTCCCTCTAGGAACTAACCGAATCGGTGAGAGATTTTCCTCCGGAGGCTTTAGTCGCAGTAGTAACGGAACATCTTGTCCTTCTGAATTGATAATAGTTGAGCGAGTCACTTGCATCAGTGTCAAGTTCTCCAAGGACGAAACCGTTTCAGGCGTTGGCGTTGAACGAGCCGTTGGAGATGGAGTCACTGACACGGATACTGGAGGATCAGAATTAGAACTCTGGCTGACAAACCCTTGTATCCAACGCCGAGGTAATAATAGGTAAGCCATTCCTGCACCCACCACTAACAGTACAACAATTGCTAATAGCAGTCCCCAAGGACGCCGCTTCGGTCTGATCAATTGTTGAGTTTTCTGCTGGGACGGTACAATGGCAGCTACCGTGGGCATTTGTGATGTTATCGGCAAAGGCAACGATTCCGGCTGAGGCGGCGCCAGTTCTGTTGGTTTTGTGTCCCCTGATGCCGTTACCTGACAGTAGATCAATGCCAGGGTAACATTATCATGACCATTTTGCCGATTAGCAATCTCGATGAGATGCTCGGCGGCGGTTGGTACATCAACCTGTCCGTCCAGAATGGGCAGAATTTCGGTTTGCCAATATTGTTCCACTCGGTCATGGTCACTCAGACCATCGGAACAGAGGAGAAATACACTATCTTCATCGAGGATAAACCGCTGGGTGGTTGGATGTAATGTGGTAGACGATGCCATGCCCAAAGCCTGGATCAATGAACCGGAGCTGGGCTGTCGCACAGCATAGCGGTAAAAGGTGTAACCCAATCGCACTTCACGGGAGGCTAGATCATCATCTTGGGTAATTTGATGACAACCTTGGCGCGTCACCCAGTAGACGCGACTGTCTCCGACATGAGTGATGTATATTTCATGGGCGCTGGTTTGAGCCATGACCAAGGTTGTACCCATCCGCTGTCGCTCAGAGCGATATTCGCTATCATTTTGCTGGCTAATGGCGTCATTAGCGGCGCAGGCAGCTTGTTCGAGTTGCAGGGTCAGGTGGGTTGGGTTCCAGTGGTCACGATCAAAATTGAGGCGTTCCACTTGCTCTCGCAAAATGTTAATCGCTAACCCCGAAGCAATTTCACCGCCCTCATGTCCGCCAATCCCGTCACAGACGATGGCTAAGGCATTTTCATCCGTTGAGGGACTCTGTAGTTGTCCAATCGGTGGGTAACAAGCATCTTCATTGTGGTGGCGAACTGGACCCGAATCTGTACTGGTAAAAATCTGATAACGACGAGATTGCCATTGTCCACAGTCTTTGATTGCCTGATCAAGTAGTCCCACCAGTTGTTCGGCGGTGCGAATTTTTCCTTGGATCAGTTGATCACAGAGTTGGTCTAAAAACTGCGTCGCGGGCGAGGATGCTTCTGGAATGAATTGAGACCAGCACTGACCGAGTTGTTTGAGCGTCGGTGCCGCATCCCGCCTTAGTTCCAATAGATGCAGGATAGAGCCTTCTGGACGCAGCCAATTGGGATTGAGCAAACTTGTCGCCACCCCTTCATGGCTTAAGGGTTGCCACAGATTGGCGATTTGCCACAACCAGTTGAGTTGACGTATGGCTGGTGCCTCTTTCCAGACTCGACTCAGGGGAGGAAATAGTTGTCCTTGAGATCCAGCCGCATCGGTTTCCTGAATTGGCGCCTCTTCCAATAGCCAGATCTGTGAACCTGGGTGTTCTCCACTGCCTGTCAGCCGCCCGTATACTTGGGGAATATGTAAGCCATAGGGAGATAGTCTCAAATAGGGCAACAACTCCGGCGGAATTTCTTGAGGGGTATCCGGTGGCGTTGCTGGTTTGGTATCGAGTAAAATCCGCTCATTGACCAACACATAACGGTTGGCGATTACTGATTCGAGCTGATATGCTTCTAAGCCCGATCCCAGCGCCCACAGATAACGCCGTTTCAGGGGCGTGCGACAGTTCTGACAGAACTTGTTGACAGGGGGATTGGCAGCCTGACAGCGGTAGTTAGGGCAGTGAAGGGTTGCTGCAGGATTGTCCATGGAAACACTCTTGGCTACGTCTAGCTAGTAATAAGTTGGCGATTGAAGTCACACTGCCGCGATCGCGATGCATCTCTATTCTAGGATTACCGAAATAAGCCTACTGATTACAAATTCTAGCGTCTGATTCAAGAAGCCGTTTACTTATCTGAGGTATAAATGGTTTCAGAAGGCTCTGACTCTTGATCGGGTTGGCGATTCATCAACTCTAGGCTACTGAGTCGCAATAGACGGGGCCACAGCCATAAAAAGTAAAACCACCAAACCAAAATGGGGGTAGTCACGATCAGAGTTATCCAGAGCGTTTTGGCTAGAACCCAACTCCCCGTGATGATTACGACTCCGGTCAGGAGAATTGACCAAGGCTGACACCACCACGGTTTATAATTCCAAGGATTCAGGGGATCTTTGACAGACAACAGTTGCCTCTATTGGAAAAAATAACTTTATTTATAATACTTTTTTGCGACTTAGAGGAGTCGGTTCGGAAAATTCCCACTCCAGGAAGCGGTTGACTTCAGTTTCTGAGTATTGCTGATCAGCTTAACACAGTGCCAACAGACATGCCCAAGCCCGATGATGACACCTCCGATGACCACTCCTTTGAGGAGCTCAACTCCCCTGCGAGTGTTGAAATTAAACAGCTTATGGAGCAAATTGAGAACTCCCATGACCTGTTGTACAAAATGATTAACCTGGAAATGTGGGCATTAGCCGAAACGATGGATGAGTTTATTCCAGGTTTTTGGAGTCGTTTTTTGGAAAATCGGCGTTTAACCCTCAAACAATTTCTACAGAACAATTCTCACTCTAGAAAGAGGTAAATCTCCCCCTAGAGTTTTTATGATCACACTAGACAGGCAAAGTACGAGGATCTTATGAATAAGCCAGAACGCCCAGATACCAATGATACGCTCAATCCTGGCGATAAAGTCTCGCCAGAGGAGCAAACCCTAGAGCAAAAAGCACAGAAAGTCGCTGTTGATGCTCCTGATATTACCGGTGATCACATTGAAGTCCCCACTTACTTCACCGTAAAAGACGAAGACGGGGAAGAAAAAGCTCTACACCATATTCAGGATGCAGAAGAAATTTCTGATGTGATTCGCCAAGCACGCACCGATGAACAAGGCAATCGCACTTGGCGTTAGGGTTGAATTTACGACTCCTGAGACACAACCTGCGGCAATCCCATGCTATAGTTCATTGCCCGACACTCCAGGTTGTAGCTAATCTCACCCTTTTGCAGGAGCGATCGCATGTAATGCTCTAAATCGGAGCCGATACGGCGAAGATTGTATTCGGTCAAATCTTCTCCGCTATAGGCTTCGACAAATTCATCAAACTTACGATAGATTTTTTGCAGGGCATCTTCACTCCAATTAAATTCATTATCGGGGTCAACGTCTAGTGTTAAAACGTTGTTACTCTCGACTAATTGGCTGTTTTGCACCTCGGCAGTGTAGATGCGAATGTGACGAGTTGTCGATTTGAGCAGCATGAAAACCCTCCGAGCTTAGATAATATTTTCCTTTACTAATTGTAAACCTTTGTAAATACACTACCCAAATTATCTTCCGGCGAGAAAGAACCAAGCTAAGCTACCCCAGATCGGCTTAGTCCCTTGGTCTGAGTCCCGCCCCATTCCCAATGACGCGGTTAAGTCAGTGGGATATCTTGTTTCTGAGGAAGTCGGAGTTTGACATCCTCACCGCCCTATAAGGACGGTGATTCCCTACCAGTCAAACAGCTAATCGCTGAATGTACTTTCGTTGGGTTGACGGCTCATCACACACGGCCTCATTGGAGGTCTTACACGCGCTCCCCGTCCGTTTATAGTCGTGGGTATGCCCTACCCCGACTCGCTCTATATTTGCTGATGCGTTATCATCGCGATCGTGTTCTACGCCGCAACTAATACAGACAATCGTCCTCACCGACAGGTCTATTTTGCCCCATCGATAGCCGCATTCAGAACAGACTTGACTGGTGGGTTCCCATCGGCTGATAATCCGAAAATCCCGGTTGTGATTGCAGGCTTTCCCCTCACACAATGACCGGAACTCATACCAGCCAGCCTGAGATATTGCCCGTGATAGCTTGCGGTTCTTCAGCATCCCGCTAACGTTTAAATCTTCCAAAGCGATGATTTGATTTTCATCTACCACTTTGGTGGACAGTTTATGCAAAAAATCCTTTCGCTTATCCCGTATCTGGGCGTTGAGTTTAGCAACCCGAAGCCGCATCCGCTCACGCCGTTTACTTCCTCGTTCCCGTTTAGCCAGCCGCCGCCCTTCACGTTTCAGCTTACGGTAAAGGCGAGAATAATCAGGACTATCGATCTTTTCCCCATTGCTACAACAGGCAAACGTCTTTAACCCCAAATCAATCCCAATGGATGGGTTGAATGGCGGTTTAATTTCCGGCTCTACCTCAACCACAAAGCTGAGGAAATATCTCCCCGCGCAATCCTTAATCACCGTGACCGAACTGGGTTCAGACGGCAGGGGGCGCGACCACTTAATCTTGATTTCCCCAATCTTGGCTAGATAGACCTTCTGGGATTTGACCTTAAACCCACCCCTAGTAAACTTTGCGGTTTGGCGATTGGTTTTTCGCTTAAACCGTGGCGGGTTCACTTTTTTGCCCAAGCGCATGCCAGAGCGGGATTGGAAGAAATTCTTGAAGGCTACCCCTAAATCGGCAACCGATTGTTGGAGGGGAATAGCGGATACCTGCCCTAACCATTCCCTGGCTTCAGTTTTCTTAGGCTGAGTAATGCACAGCTTCTGGAGTTCACTATTTTTAGGTAGTTTGTCCAACTGTTTGCATGTATGCAAGGCATCATTCCAGACTACCCGAACACACCCGAACAGCCGCGCCAATGATTGACGCTGACCCGGGGTGGGATAGATTCGGAATTGATATCGACTTTTCATGATAATATGATATCATAATGATATCGTTTTTAGCAAGATGAGACAAGTATTGATTCGATGCTCCGATGCTGAGGCTCAAAGGCTTAAGCAGTATTGCGCTCAAACTGAAAGGTCGCAAAATGATGTATTAAGGGAACTGATCCGAAAACTGAAGATTAAAAACAAAAAGTCGCCCTTTTAGGGCGAGGCTTTAGACCCTATTTTCCGGTAAATTATCTAGTTGTGGGGGAAAGGGGGAGCAATAAGACCCACGCCATAATTTTTAATTTGGCGCTGGCATACACTGGACTTCCCCAACCTCATTGTTGTAAATTGACATGGACTTCGATATAGATGCTCACAAAGCTAGTTGAAATTGCTGCACCATGAGTTGATTCTCGAATTCGATCATCAACAACCAACGCAAATCAAACGAACTAGTACCGCGGGGCTCGCGGGAATGGAAACTGCCTGTGCAGACGGTCTACCGGGGACTCAAATGTACTCGTCTGAGTCTAGGTAAGTGTCGAAATCCCGCCAGGGAAAAACCAGGAAATCCAAGTTGTGAAGCTTGGAAGCCCACACCAGAATCTTGGATTTGGTGTGGGAGGATGTCACAACAGTCAGCCATAGCTACCAATCCATAGCTTAACCAAATATGCACGATTCGATGGATGATATCGCCAAACAAGCTCATCAGGGCAGCGTGGCGGCGATAATTCAAATTCTGAATCAACAGTTAGCCGACGCTCGCGTCAGAACTCGAGCGGTTTTTGCAGATGGCGTGTTACACCTGTTGTGTGAAGCACCTGTAGTCGAACCCCTTGAGCGCTCCGTACTCGTTAAGAAAATTCAACAACTCCTGGAAGACATTGCACCGCGTAGCATTCGTCGGGTAAACATTAACAGCCGCATTGTGCAGGAGCAACAATTGCTATGGTTAGAAGAAATTAGCCGTAACCCCGACCATCTGTTGTGGTCTCAAGACATCGTGCTGAGTAAGCCTAACTTGCTTCAGCAAGGGCTAAAGGCACTTCGCACTCCTAAAGCTGAACCGAGGAAGAAAACTCAGCTTCCCAAGGTGTCCTCCCGCAAACCGAAGGAAAACCATCGTTTCCGGGGCCGTCTTGTTGGTGGTATTAGCGTCAGCCTATTCTTACTCTTAGCCGGTTGGTTGGTTTATGATCGCCTAATTCCCACACTAAACGCCAGTACCACTACTAAAGAACCAACCCCTCCCCCCCAACCTGCCTCAACTTCAGCAGCAGCGACACCCTCTGATCCATTTACTGAAGCTGTGCGACTAGCCATCCAAGCCGATGCGGCGGGGACAACGGCGAATACAGCGGCTCAGTGGTTAGATATAGCAGCAGCGTGGGAAAAAGCATCGACTCTGATGAGTACCGTTAAGCCCGATCATCCCCGTTATCAAATAGCTCAAGATCGGGTTATCCTTTATCGCCAAAACAGCCAACTGGCTCAACAGCAAGCAAAACAAAGACAATCTGAGTAAGTTGTCATTTGTCATTTGTCCTTCGCTCCTTGGCGTGAATGAAGATAGTCATAAACCTGTCAAATCAGGGGACAACATTTTGAGGAAAGTAGAGATACGGTTGGGTCTTAACCCGATGAAGTAGGGTATGTAGGTAAGTCGTAAGCATAACGCAGCTCATTTTGCCATAAAACCTTACAGTATTAAGGAGGAGAACGATCGTTTCTCGCTCCTGTTTCCTCATTCATTACATGCAAAAGGCAGAATGCTGACCCAGGCTACGCCCAAGCCACCCCGTTGGCAACGACGCAATTATTCGCCCCTCGCTCGCCAGATTGACATTTTTCAGTCGGCGGCGAAGTTTATGTTCTATTTGTGGTGGGACAAAACCATTGCCAATGATACGCCCAATCACCGAAATCGCCGCGCCCAATGGCTGGTGGGGGCGTTGCTAGATTTAGGTCCAACGTTTATTAAAATTGGGCAAGCCCTCTCGACTCGTGCTGATTTACTGCCCTTAGAATACATAGAGGCATTGGGGCATTTACAGGATCGGGTTCCGGCATTTAGTGGGGCGGAAGCGATCGCGGTGATTGAAGCCGAACTGGGTCAGTCTATTCATGCATTATATCGGGAGTTTGACCCTTTTCCCCTGGCAGCGGCTAGTTTGGGTCAAGTTCACAAAGCACGGCTGCATACTGGGGAAGATGTGGTGGTTAAGGTGCAGCGTCCGGGGATTGAACGACTTTTTAATTTAGATTTTAAAATAATACACGAATTGGTGCGATTTGCTAATCGGTATTTACCTTGGGTAAGAAAGTATAAACTTGAAGCCATTTATCGTGAATTTTTTGATTTACTCTATCAAGAAGTAGACTATATCCAAGAAGGTAAAAATGCCGATCGGTTTCGGGAAAATTTTAATAATTATCCGGGAATTCTGGTGCCGACGGTTTATTGGCGCTACACGACGAGGAAGATACTCACATTAGAATATATGCCCGGTATCAAGATTGATGATCGCCAAACCCTAGAAGCCTGCGAAATCAATACTAATGAGATTATTCAACGGGGAATTAGTTGTTATCTAAAACAGTTATTAGAAGACGGTTTTTTCCAGACTGATCCGCATCCAGGGAATATGGCAGTGTCTCAGGACGGCAGTATTATTTTCTATGATTTTGGCACGATGGCAGAGGTAAAATCGATTGCCAGAGACCAAATGATTAAGACCTTTTTTGCTGTTCTCCGGAAAGATACGGATGAGGTGGTGGATACTCTGACATATATGGGGTTAATTGAACGACAACCGGATATGACCCCGGTTAAACGCTTAGTCGCCTTTATTTTAGAACGGTTTCGGGAAAAGCCAATCGATGTGCGAGAATTTGAGGCATTGGGTAATGAATTGTATTTGATGTTTGAGCAGCAACCCTTTCGCTTGCCCGCACAAATGACGTTTATTTTAAAATCGTTAACCACACTGGATGGGATTGCTCGTGCCTTAAATCCCGAATATAATTTATTAGCCGCTAGTCAACCTTTTGTGAAAAACCTAACGGTTGCTAAAGGGCGGGGAGACGTGGTTAAAGAACTGGCAAGACAAGCCAGGGATTTTATTAAATATCGGTTAAATAAGCCCAGTTCTACGGAACTGTTAATTCGCCGCCTAGAAGCCCGAATCGAGCAAGGGGAACTACAAGTGAGGGTGCGTTCCCTGGAGAGCGATCGCGCCTTACAACGAATTCATTTGGCGATTAAGAGTTTGATTTATGCCTGTTTGACTGGGTTTGCATTATTGGCGGGGACGGTTTTGTTATTGGTGCCGCATACGGGTTGGGCAATTGCCGCGTTTACATTGTCGGGGTTTTGGTTGATCATTTTGTTGTATTCTTTAGTTCAGTTAGCGGTGACGGAAAAATTAGAGAAAATGACCCGCAGGTAGGTAATATATTCTCCAGTTTTTGTTTGATGATTTATACTAAAATATTTGTAGGGTTATAATTGCTGCTTGAGCAATTGGTTTCCTCATGGGTAAACTCAAACTTTTAACCCATTTTCCTGAATCGTTGACGGATAAGATTGAGTTTGTAGTAAGGGCTTTAGCCTAAATTCCGTTGGGTTTCCTTGCGTTTTCCCAACCTACAACCTATTCCACCATTTTAGCCGTGTCATGCCACCAAGTCGGGGCGGGTTTAGTCGCATCTGGGTAAACCCGAAATGATAATAGTGAAAAGAACCCCTACAGACGAACCATTATAATATTCCATTTAGTCAATCTGTTCTGGTTGGGTATAGTTAAACTCTAAAATGGACTTAAATCCTATCCAGTCGTCTTTAGGCGACTTAAGCTTTCAGCCTTGGGTTTAAACCCAAGGCTGAGT
Organism: Coleofasciculus sp.; assembly: GCF_046565525.1. NCBI lineage: Bacteria > Bacillati > Cyanobacteriota > Cyanophyceae > Coleofasciculales > Coleofasciculaceae > Coleofasciculus > Coleofasciculus sp. The sequence continues at coordinate 23,357 of NZ_JBKHUP010000029.1, forward strand.
AATGCGACAAGTGTCAGATCTGAGTCAAAATTCTTTCTAGTTCGATTGTTGGAGAACCTCACTAGCCGATATTCCCTCACCCTGAGAACCAAAATACCAAAGGGTGGCGGCGGCTTCCGCTTGCGTGACTGGCTTTTTCGGTTGCAAAAGAGTAGTGTACCCAAAAACGCGACGGATAATCGATTGTTCCCCATTTTGAAAATCTGCCAAAACTGCCCGCAACGCCTTCGGGTCAATCTTGCTAGCATCTTGGAATCCCCAGGTTTGCTGCACTGCATCCAGAGATGCTGACGGTAACCCCTGACGAATATCTAACGGGACTTTCCATAAAATTAGATTTTCTCGCGTTAAGGGTGCATCAGGGCGGAAAAGAACTTCTGTAGAATTACCACTCAAAGGACTAGGAATTAACCCCGCTTCCGCTAATCCCTGAATGGCGCCAAAATCAGGGTCACTGGCTGGCACATCTTGGAATGCAGGTTGAGTTGTTTCTGATGCTAAACGGATTTGTTTTCCCGGACTATTCGCATAAATCCGATTATTGGTATTAATGAGCCAACGGGCATACTGACGGCGGGTAATGATTTTGTTGGCTGCAAATGATGTACCACTATCCTCTGATTTATTGTTAGCACTAGAAGGGTCAGACGTGAGAACACCTAAGGCGGCTAAGTCTTCTACATACTGACGCAATCCTGAGGGAACGTTATCGAAATCAGTGAAGTTCTGGTTTTCACCAGATACCGAGTCAACGGATTGAGGCGTCTCTGTTACTTTCTCTGAAGATTCTGAAGCCTCTGAGGATGCTGCGGCTGTCTCGGTACTGCGGCGGATGTACTGAATCTCAAATTCTGTGGTATTTTGGTCAGTCTCTGCCTCGGTTGGGGTTTCTTGCGTATCGTTAATGGCAGTATCCGGAGGAATAGAAATCCTGACTTGTAAATCATTCCGACGCACAACAAAGGAATTCGTCCCTTCCTGATTCGGTTCAGAAATGACCTGCCAACTGTCTGATTCAAATGCCCTGCGGTAAAATGCCTGAATCTCATTACTAGGGTCAGTGGATGACCAGATGGTAAGTTGACCTTGGGCATCTGAACGAGTTAGGGGTTCAACGTTCTGTAATTGTGCATCGGGATAGCGGGGAATTACGGTAGGGAAATCTTCTGGCAGTTGCGCCGAAGAGGTTTGCCCATTAGTCTGACTGCCCAAAATTGAGGCATTATCCTCTAGGTTGGGGTCTACGGCTAAGGAACGTTCTAAGGATTGACCTGTGGGACTATTGGCGCAGGCGGTCAAGACACCCACTAGGCAAGCTACGAAACCTGTAAATAGAATAGGACGTTTATCTAGCAGCACAGGGAACAGAACCAATAGATGTTTCTCTTCTCACGCTAGCGCAAAAATTTATTCTTATGTTATTTGTCCTTTCTGGATTCCCCTACCGTCCCACTTCAGATTCCCCTACCGTCCCCTTTTTAGATCCCCCTCTTCCTTTAAAAAGGGGGAATCCATTAGTCGGTTTTAACCGACTTAAGCTATTAGCTGAGAACTTGAGTTCTTGGCTGGTTGCTACCAATGATGCAATTACGACAATGGCAGCTATTATCGTAATTGGCGAGTTTTTTTATTAAATAAAAATTTTGATAAATACAAAAGCACAAAATTATCCTGATTTACTAGTAAATTTTCAGATTACAATGTAGAGTTAGTTGAAATTCAAATAAACTATAAAGTCCAGTTTAAACCAGCGAATGGTTTTGAGGAAAGACGGCACGAGAGGGGAGTGTTTTGTTCCTTGGAAGCCAAGGAAGCAGGTAGAATGTCTGGACTACACTATCATTAAAAAAATGAGAGGCTTCTGCACGAGAGTGTCCATTAGGGTAGCTGACGAGGTTCAAGAACGCGATCGCCTCGTGAAGGCTACCCGAATCAGTACCCCCATCGCTCAAAGACCTAGAGAGCGTGTTATCTTGACTGAAAGCCAAAAGTTTTGTGGCGGCTGGTAAGAAGTGACAGCCAGCGATTTTGAGTACAAACCTGTATGACTTTAAACAAAACGGTAAAAAATCAGTCTGCTAAGGGAGGGATTTCAAAACCTGTGGATAAACCAAATCAGTCAACGGTAGCAGCGCAATCAACCCAATCTATATCGCCGAGATCAAAGTTTTGGCAACAAGTCCGGGAAAATCTACAAATTATTGCGATCGCACTCGCCCTAGCGCTGTTGATTCGAGTATTTATTGCCGAACCGCGCTACATTCCCTCAGACTCGATGATACCGACATTGACCATCGGCGATCGCGTGGTTGTGGAAAAAATCTCCTACCACTTCAAACCCCCAGTAAGCGGAGACATCATTGTCTTTGATCCACCACCTCAACTGCAAATGCAGGGGTATACAAAAGACCAAGCCTTTATTAAACGGATCGTTGCTACACCTGGTCAAATCGTACAAATTCAAGATGGCAAGGTCTATATTAATAGGAAGCCACTAGAAGAAGTTTACATTGCCGAACCACCGAACTATCAGATGGCACCCGTGCGAGTTCCGGAAGGTCAGTTATTTGTCATGGGAGATAATCGCAATAATAGCAACGATTCTCACGTTTGGGGATTCTTGCCTCAACCTAATATTATTGGTCACGCTTGCTTCCGTTTCTGGCCCCTCAGCCGATTCGGTTTAATTTGATGTCTGTAACTCCAGTTGGAGCAAATGGCTCAGAAAATAGATGACAATCGAAATCTACGTCAGCACAGATATTGAATCCGATGGTCCCATTCCCGGACTTCATTCTATGCTCAGCATTGCCTCGGCAGCTTACAGCGCAGACAAACAATTGATCGCAACTTTTACAGCCAACCTGGAAACCTTGCCAGGGGCAAAAGGTCATCCCAAAACCATGAAATGGTGGTCACAACAACCAACCGCTTGGGAAGCCAGCAGAGTTAACCCACAACCCCCCGAACAGGTGATGCAGAACTATCACGCTTGGCTAGAAGCATTACCGGGTGAACCGATCTTTGTTGGCTATCCTGCTGCCTTCGACTTTATGTTTGTCTACTGGTATTTGATTAAGTTTGTCGGCGATAGTCCTTTTAACTATTCGGCACTCGACATCCGATCCTATGCGATGGCATTCCTCAAACAAGATTATCGTGAGTCAGGGAAGAAAAACCTACCCCCTGAGTGGTTGGAGGAAATGCCCCTGACTCATGTTGCTCTCGATGATGCAATACAACAGGGAAAATTATTTTGCAATCTTCTGCAAAACAACTTACAACGATAGGCGGTCGTTCAAATTAAGCGTGGAGACCGTCGATGTAGGATTTAATTGTCGGTAGTGCCATCATCTTTTCGTAGAAGAAATTATTGACAATTTGCATCACCTCTGCTCGTGCTGCCTCAACTTGGGGACTAAGTGGAACACCTTCTTGCTGACGACTAATGCAGCGGGATAAACGCAGGAGATGACGGGTAATTTCTAATTCCTCTTCCCCTTCCAAAACCTTAATCACTGACAGAATCAGTTCATCCGTCTGATCAAGAATATGATCAATATCAAACACAGTGCCTTGATCGATGGCGTCTTGAACCGTTCGCACCAAGGCGTGAACTTGATACAGTAATGCGGCAGGTTCATCAAACAGTTCACGTAGGAAGGCAGCTTCCTCATATTTTCCATTCAGCCGGAAGATGTTGTACAGCCGTTTAGCCGCTTTGCCATAGTTGGGATTATCCGGCTTAAAATATTTTTTAACTTCTTTTTCCAACTGCGTCACATAATCATCCATGACATCAGTCGAAACCTGTTTCACCAGTTTAGAAAAGATGGGAGCCGATTCAGCATCGAGGTAAATCTCTTGGAAATAGCCGTCTAGATAGCCGTCTAAGGGCGTGATTGTACCATCGGGAGCTTCCCAGGTTACATCCAACATATTGCTGGCGTTAGCCAATTGGCGGCGCACCGGATCAGCAATCACCCAGTCCAGCTTACACCAACCGGGATCGTCGGCGACCGAATCCCAAGTGATGGTCATCGGATTTCCTTGCAAGTCGCTGACTTCAATTTGCCCAGCTACAACGTCATCAGGGGACCAAGAGATAGGTGAGCCTTTGTGATAGGAATGTTCATCGCGGATCACATCTTGGGGATAGCTACCAAATTTCAGTTCAACTAATTGAAAATTATCACCTGAGCGGCTGTTGATGGTTTTCTCACGCATAATTCGGGAGAGAATCTGGCAGGCTTCAGCCCGGGTCGGGGCAATAATATTCACCCGCTCAAAATAGTCACAGTCCCCTGGGTGAGTTTGAACCTTAGATTGAGCCGCTGAACCTGATAGCGCCAAAGCGGTTTCTACAACACCAGGAATATCGTCAAATTCTACAATTCTGCCGATGGTGCGAAAACGCTCTAGATCTTTGGGGTCAAAATCCAACATACTGACCTTGTGACCAAAAACCCCCGTATTTTGATCAACGGTAATATCGCTGTCTCCTGTGGCTTCGGTGATGGAGTTCATCCATCTTTTCAATTCTTGTTCATTGAGTTCAACCCCTAATCGACGGGCAGATTCAATCACGCGGTTGCGTGCCTCTGCCGTTTGATCTGGTGTTGTAGTCATGTCGGATCTCCTCCAAATAAATAATTGATCAAGGATTTGATGGGTCAAGAAACCTCAAGCTCTTTGATGCCTTCTGCTTTTTGCTGTAGTCTATCAACCCAAAAATGCGGATTATATCATTTTGTCATAGTTTAACCCCAATGTCTCACACGTTTGACAATTTTATTCCTCAAAACCTTTGCCTACATCGGGTTTCTACCATTTTTAGACTACCCCAGAATTTTGACAGAGTGTTGCCAGCCTTTTTCTACGGTCAATCCAGGTTGTATAAACCTTTGGGCAATTGGGGTGAGAGATCCGGGGTTATTGCCAAGTTAGGAAAAACAACAAATATTAATCCCTAAAACTGCTCCTATGAAAACCTATTTTTCTTACTTAATATGAAAAAAGTCTTTTTTATTGCCCTGCTTCCTCCTCAAACCATTCAAGACTCGATTATGGAGATTAAGCAACATTGTGCTGACGTTTACCAGAGTAAAGCCGCCCTCAAATCGCCACCCCATATTACGCTGCAACCCCCTTTTGCATGGGAAACCGATGCCGTACCTGTTCTCGAAGAATCTCTAAAAACCTTTGCTAAAACTAGGATACCTGTCTCCATTATCCTGCAAGGGTTTGGGGCGTTTAAACCTCGTGTTATTTACGTCAACGTTCTGAAAACGCCAGAACTGATCGCGATTCAAAAGGATTTAATGGAATATCTAGAAGAATCCCTCGGTATCGTTCATGAGCGTTCTAAAAATCGTCCCTTCTCGCCTCATGTCACTGTTGCTTTTCGTGATTTGAAGCGGCAGAATTTCCGCAAGGCGTGGATTGAATTTGAGAACCAACCGTTACAATTTGAGTTTTTGGCATCTCATCTTACGTTATTACTTCACGATGGTCGGCGATGGAATGTAAGTGTAGAGTTTCCCTTTTTAATATAAGCATATTACATCTTTTGACTGATGAAAAAAGTAGAGACATTGCCAGCAACGTCCCTACTGGCGTGGCACACCTAAACAAGATGGATTAGCATTGTAGGGATACCATCCTTGCGCCCGAAACACCTGTAATATCATGTCCGCTAGTATCGGACTTGTATGAGCCTGTTCATCGTCAGGTAAATCAAGCATTTTAAGGCGAATGGTACTGAAAATTTGCATTTTTGGAGCGCCGAACCTTTGATAGATCGTAGGGTGGGCAATGCCCACCAGCCTCATCTGAGAGTGCTATTCATTTTAAGGCACTAAAGTGCTTACTACAAACAAATGACGATCAAGGATTCAAATAACGGGATGCCATTTGCATCGCATCAGCAATATCCACATCGCCATCACCATCTGTATCGAGGAATGAGTTCAGCACAGGGTTCGATCCTTCTGGATTTTGAGTGCTTGTGCCAGTTTTGAGTAAATTCAGCACCAAGGGAACTAGCATGGGTAACAGGGATTGAATGGTTGCAGCATTGAGTCCTGTCCGTTGTTCGGCTTCCTTTACTAACTGTTGGATTTGCGGTGTACTAAAGAGTAAATTGACCGCTTGATTGCTAGCACCTGTACCACTGAATTGGTTGATAAAAGATTGCGTCCCCTGTTCTCCTTCAGCTTCTCGCTTTTGTTGCAACGCTGGACGGGCATATTTGCCAACTATGGATAAAACTGATTGAATTGTGGAGGGGTCAGCATTGGCACTTTGGCTGAGGTTTTGCACGGTACTGAGAATGCCCGCTAATTGACCGGAACTGGCTTCCTGAGAGGGGTTATTAATCGCACCGAGAATTTGATTGAATAAACTCATCGTTTTTTGGCTGTAAAGAATGTCTCTATAGATAATAGTTTTACACCATCTGTAGGGGGACGACATGTCATGCCTCTACTCTAGGCTTGAGTTCTTCGTCGTAGATAACTGAGGCTTACTTACATTTTCCGGCGCAAGACGAGGCGCCCCTACAGTTTCTGGGTGTAAGCATCATCCATTAAGTATAGTTCGTTGCTCTTGCTCAGCACAGGGTAATTTGAGATTTATGATCAAGTACTGCCAGATCTCACTTATCTTGCACTTTTATAAGTAAGCCCTGACACCCACCAAGAACTCAAGTCCTTCGCTAAAAGCTTAAGTCGAATAGAACTGACTTAAGGCTGGTGGGCATTGCCCACCCTACGATATATCTTTTGTAAGTAAGCCCACACCCACAAAGAACTCAAGTCCTTCGCTAAAAGCTTAAGTCTATTAAAATGGACTAAAACTAGGGATGCAGTCCTATGTGAGAAGAATGCAAGCTTTTGGTTCCTTGGGTTGCAACCCAAGGCGGTTTAACTTCTCCTTGGCATCCTAGCTATTTTTATTCTGCCATCTGCCTTCTGACAAACCCTCTGCCTTCCTAAAACATTATGCCCCTACCCCGCCTACTGACGCTCATTATCGGTCTCAGTATTATTCTGGGGCTAATCCTGTGGTTGATTGATTCGATTAATCGACTCTATTGGTCGTTAAATTCGCCTCTACTGGCAAATTTGCTGGTTTTATTGCTGATTATTCTACTTGTTCTGTTAATTGCCACGTTTGTCTACTACGTCTGGACATTCAGCCGCCCCAAATCGTCATCCCGCAGGCGTCGCCCTACGCCAAAAGTACCGCAGGAGAAAACGGAAGCGGCTTCTGAAACGCTAAAAGCAGTGCGACAGCAGGTGCAGAAAATTCAAGATGAGGTAGCCCAGCAAGCCCTGTTGAGTCGATCTCGTGAGATTGAAGCGACGTTAGCCCGTGGGGAACTGTTGGTTGTTATCTTTGGCACGGGTTCATCGGGGAAAACGTCCCTGGTTAATGCTCTCATTGGGCAGATGGTGGGTCAAGTGGGGGCACCGATGGGAACCACGGATCAGGGGCAGACTTATACTCTAGAGTTGAAGGGATTAGAACGGCAGATTTTGATTACCGATACACCGGGTATTTTAGAAGCGGGTGTGGTGGGTACCCAACGGGAACAACTGGCGCGACAGCTTGCCACGGAAGCCGATTTATTATTATTTGTGGTGGATAATGATTTGCGACAGTCGGAATATGAACCGTTACGTCGTCTAGCTGATATTGGTAAGCGATCGCTGTTGGTTCTGAATAAAGTGGATCTCTATACTGATACTGATAAAGAAACGATTCTGGCACGGTTACGCCATCAGGTGCGCGGGTTTATTGCCGCTTCAGATGTGGTAGCCATTGCTGCCAATCCCCAACCTGTACGATTAGAAAATGGGGAAGACTTCCAACCTGACCCTGATATCATACCCTTAATCCGCCGTCTGGCTGCGGTACTAAGGGCTGAAGGACAAGATTTGATTGCGGATAATATTTTACTCCAGTCTCAGCGTTTAGGCGAAGACGCCCGTCGTCTAATCGATCACCAACGGCGGCGACAGGCGGAGAAAGTGGTGGAACGGTTTCAGTGGATTGGCGCTGGAGTGATTGCGGTTACGCCGTTACCTGTGGTTGATTTATTAGCAACGGCGGCGGTTAACGCTCAGATGGTGGTCGAAATTGGTAGAATTTACGGCTGTGATTTGAATATGGAACGGGGGAGAGAATTGGCGCTGTCTCTGGGGAAAACCTTAGCCAGTTTGGGAATTGTTCAAGGGGCAATACAAATTTTGTCAAGGGCGCTACAATTTCACATCGCTACTTATTTAGTTGGGAAAGCCATTCAAGGGGTAACGGCGGCGTATTTAATCCGAATTGCTGGGAAGAGTTTTATTGAATACTTTCGTCATGATCAAGACTGGGGTGATGGGGGGATGACAGAAGTTGTGCAGCAGCAATTTCAGCTTAACCGTCGGGATGAATTTATTAAAGCATTTATTCAAGACGCGATCGCACGAGTGGTTATCCCCCTGAAAGATACCTCAAAAGTGGACTCTAATCCCGATGATTGGGGTTCGTAGGGACACTGTCTTCGCCATAAAATATACCCGAAGGCACATCTTACATTAGAGTCGTCATTTGTCATTTGTCATTTGTCATTCGTCATTTGTCAGAGAACATGAAATTGGAAACAGAAAATTCATAATTTTTAATTCATAATTCATCACCTGAACGCCCTGTGGTAACTGACTTACCGGGGCGGGAATCATTTCGCCGCGAAAGTCCAAAAGCTGAACCAAAAGAAGGTATGCCAGTGCCAGAAGTATGGAAATGGCTCCAGTAATAATTGCCACAATTTTTGAACGATTCATTGATAAATGGGGAAGAGGTGATTGGGGAAGAGGGAAAAACAGGAAGCCGGAAACGTTGTGGGTGACACCATCTGGCATTTACTCTAAGAGAATATGCCGTCGCTATTCTAGTTCAATTGTTCCACCAAATGCTTTATTCTACAGCATAAGAGTTGGTCAAGTCGAACCGTTGCTGAATGCAATTTTCAAGTGCCGCCAACGCCCATTGTCTTATAGTTGCCCCATCCGTTCGGAGGTTATAATGGCTCAGGACTACTCCGGTCAAAACCTGCAAGGTCGCTCGTTTCGAGGTAGAACTGACTTAGCCGGTGCTAACTTCAGCCATGCCGACATCCGAGGCACAGACTTTACCAATGCTATCCTGACGGGGGCAAATTTTAGCTATTGCCAAGCGGGATTGCAGCAACATTGGGCAACAATTCTCTTGCTGGTGGCTTTATTTCTATCGACGCTATCTGGTTTTATTTCCGCCTTGGCGGGTGTGATCACTGGCGCTGCGCTGATTAGTCAGAACCTAATCGAAATCTTAGCCGGTGTGTTTATTCTCATCGCTTTGGGTGTTTTTGTGAGCATGACGATTCGCCAAGGGTTGATTATGGCGTTAGGGGTTTGGGTTGTGGCAATTGTGGTGGCGGCAATGGTGGCAGTTCTAACCGGAGCTACAGCGGTTGCCGTAACCGTAGTAGCTGCCAGTGCTGGAGCAGTCGCGGCGGCTATGGCGATGGCAGTCGTGGCAGCAGGAGCAGCAGCCGGTGCTGTCGCCGCTGCTAGCGCTGTGGCAGTCGTCGCGGCTGGAGCGGGTGTTGTCGCCGCCGCCGGTTCTGTAGTCGTGGTTACGGCTGGGGCACCTGTGGCAGCAGCAACCAGCGCCGCAACGGTGGCGGTGATTGTGGCGGTAGGCGTGGCTGGACTTTCTGCCTATGTAAGCTGGCGAGCCTTAATTGGGGATAAAAACTATGCTTTCATTCGTCGGATTGCAGTTGCCTTTGCCGCGATTGGGGGGACAAATTTTCAGGGTGCCGATTTAACGGAAGCGGATTTCACCCAAGCGCTGCTCAAAAGCACAAATTTTAGACAAGCGAAGGTGACGCGCACCTGCTGGTTTCAAGCCAAAAAACTCGAACTCTCCCGCGTGGGAACAACCTATTTGGAACACCCGAAAATCCGGCAATTAGTCGTTACAGGTGAAGGACAGGAAAAAAACTTCGACAATCTTTGCTTGCCCGAAACGAATCTGCGGGGGGCTAATTTAGTGGCGGCGAGTTTCGTCAATAGCGATCTCAGCTATGCCAATTTGCAGTCGGCTAACTTAAAGGGGGCGAAGCTGAAAAACACAAATTTAGATGGGACGGATTTAATTGGGGCTTGTCTGGTGGGCGCTTATATTGAAGAATGGAAGATCACAAGGAAAACCAAATTTGATCGGGTGCAGCGTCAGTATATCGTTCGACGATTGGGTCTGAAAAAACGACCAAAACGCTAACCCCCATCCAGAAACGGTTCGGGAAAATTTCCCACGGGATCAATCCATCCAACTAACAGTCAAACCGGGCAATGCCATCGTGTTCTGTGATCTTCACCCAGATCTAAGATAGATGTGCGTCAGCAGGAGGTTCTATGAGAAAAAGACGCGAGATTTTCGCCCCCCACAGCCGTTCAAGGCAAAAACAACGAAGACGACAAATCGCTCTAGTCGCTGGAGTCGGACTCGTTGCTCTCATCTGGGGAGGAACGCTTATAGGAGGTGAGTATACCAGGGGTCTTGGTCAATTGACCATCTGGCTGCCTTTTGTGGAGCATAACTCCTTTAGCCCAGAAAAACAGAGTAACACAGCGGTTTTGCGACTCGCGTCCTGGAGTGCGAACCAGCGCCGAGGTAAACTCGAAGCGATCGCACAAGGAAATCGTTCCATCGATAGGTCTCGTGCGCGTTATCTTTTGGCAGGGGATTTAATTGAGCAAGGCAAGGGCAAGGAGGCGCTGCGTTGGTTAGAGGGCTTGGAGTTGGACTATCCTGTACTCGGCGGCTATATTGCAGTTAAACGCGCCCAAGCTTACGAACTGATGGGCGAGAAAATCAAAGCCTTAACCGAATGGCAAAACCTGCTGCAACGCTATGCGGATCAGCCCGTTGCGGCTTATGCTCTTTATGCTCTTTTCTCCCAAGATTCAACCTATCAGGACGACGAGATTAAATCTTTGTCCGCCAATCTGGGTTGGCTGGAGAAAATCCAGCAGATTTATGAACCACCCGCCGACGATCCCAAATACTGGGACAAGGCAATCGCTAACTATCCGTCTCATCCGCTGATTCTAGAATTAGCACAGCAGCGTCTCCAAGACAATCCAGATCAGCCTGAGTTGATGCTGCTTTTGGCTCGCTATGCCTTTGACACCCCAGAGGTCACTTCAGATATCACGCCTATCCTAGACCAATTGGTGGGAAACTACAGTAGAGCAGTTGACTCCGATGATCAACCCCTAATTAAACCCGATGACTGGCAAATGATCGCGGTGGGCTACTGGCGAGACCGGAAATATGGGCAAGCCAGTGCGGCTTATGCCAAAGCTGCCAAGACTTCCCAAAATGCCTATTTAGTAGCCAGAGCCCTCAAATTCGCCCAGAAGTACGCGGAAGCGAAACAGGCATACAAACAGATGGTGCGTGATTTTCCCGACGCCAAGGAAACACCCGCCGCCCTGATTGAACTGGCGCAACTGGAACCGGATATTGAGGCAGTTCCCTATCTGGACGAAGTCGTTGAGCGCTTCCCCGAACGCGCAGGTGAAGCCCTTTTGGTTAAAGCTGAAACCCTGGAACGCCTAGGTAGTTATAAAGCCGCCGAGCAAGCCCGAAAACAATTGATCGATGACCATGGCGATTCCGACGCCGCCGCCGCCTACCGCTGGCAAGTCGCGCGGTTGCACGCTAAATCTGGCAATGTAGAGGCAGCTTGGGAATGGGCAAAACCAATTACCACGGAAAATCCTCATCGCTTCCTGGCACGTCAGGCTGGCTTTTGGGTGGGCAAATGGGCAAGGGAATTGGGACGCCGACAGGATGCCCAAACCGCATTCGAGCAGGTGATTACCAATCACCCCCAGTCTTACTATGCGTGGCGCTCTGCTGTACAGCTAGGTTGGGATGTGGGCGACTTTAAAACAGTCCGTCAACTTGATCCGAAACTGGTTCTGCCGAAAACCCGACCCTTACTACCTGGGGGTTCACCCGCTCTCAAGGAACTCTATTTACTCGGGTCTGACCAAGATGCTTGGATGCTTTGGAGAGCCGAATTCCAAAATCGCCTAGAACCCACCGTCGCCGAGCAGTTTACCGATGGCTTGGTGCAGTTGGGGATAGGAGATTACCTGAGCGGCATTGCTACCATTGCCAGCTTAGAAGATCGGGATACCCCCGAAGAACAAGCTCAGTACCAAGACTTGCGGGAAAAATTCACCTACTGGCAAGCGCTCTACCCATTTCCTTTCTCAGACGAGATTGCCACCTATTCCCAAAAGCGTGAACTCAATCCTCTATTAGTGACTGCCCTGATTCGCCAAGAATCTCGCTTTGAACCCGATATTCGTTCGGGCGCTGGTGCTGTGGGTTTAATGCAGATGATGCCCAGTACCGGGGCGTGGGCGGCAGAAAATATTGATATGGAGGATTATTCTCTGGAAAATCCAGACGATAACATTAAACTGGGAACCTGGTTTCTGCGACAAGTTCACCAATCTTACAACGACAACTCCTTACTTGCGATCGCAAGTTACAACGCCGGTCAAGGGAATTTGGCAAAATGGCTGCGACAAGAAAGCGCTGGCGATCCTGATGAGTTTGTCGAATCCATTCCCTTTGATGAAACCAGAGACTATGTAAAGCAGGTGTTTGGTAACTATTGGAATTATTTACGCCTGTATGATCCCAAAGTTGCCGAGCAAGTCGCCCAACATTCTCAGAGTCAGTCAACGGCAATGCGTCGGTAAGGGAGTAGGGGGGAGCAGGGGGAGCTGGGGGAGCAGGGGGAGCTGGGGGAGCAAACATTCAATTAATGCTTACGCTGTGTACCAGAAACAGCAATATACTGATAGTGTTATAAATTGTAGAACTGTCAATTATTTAATTAACAGCGAATGGATTCGACTGCTGATTTGCCAGGGGCATTGACTACCCTTGACCAGAGTCCAGTCGTCGCGACTTCTGAGCTAAGGAAAGTTTATCGCACTGGCTTTTGGCTGAATCAAAAAATTGAATCACTTAAAAGTTGCTCTCTCTCAGTTGAGCCGGGAGAGACATTTGGCTTGCTCGGTCCTAATGGGGCAGGGAAAACGACGCTATTGAAAATTTTACTCGGCATTGTCCGTCCCACCTCTGGACGGGGTTGGCTGATGGGAAAACCGATTGGCGATCGCCAGGTGAAGCAGCGAATCGGTTATTTGCCGGAAAACCCCTATTTCTACGACTATCTGACAGGCTGGGAATTCTTGCAACTGACCGCCGGATTGTTTCAAATCCCCAAAAGTCGTCAACGTCAACGCATTCCCCAATTGCTGGAATTAGTCGGATTATCGAAGTCGGCGGCGAAAAAAAAGCAGTTGCGACAGTATTCTAAGGGAATGCTCCAGCGCGTCGGCATGGCACAAGCCCTGATTAATGACCCTGATGTGGTATTTCTGGATGAGCCGATGTCGGGACTTGATCCCATGGGACGCTATCAGATCCGGGAAATTATTCTCTCACTTAAGGAGCAAGGTAAAACCATTTTCTTCAATAGCCATGTTTTATCCGATGTCGAGAAGATTTGCGATCGCGTGGCGATTCTGGCGGAGGGAGAGTTAATTTGTATGGGCACTCTGGATGAACTCTTGGGTGTGGCGACTCATTACCAGGTTCGCGGCAAAGGCGGTAACATCGACATTCTCCAACGCTGGGTTAAAGAACTGGCATTCGAGGAAGATAGCTGGTACGGTGAACTCAAAGGTGAACCCCAAGAATTTATTGCCAGTCTGCGCCTGATGGGGGCGCAATTAATTGAGATCACCCTAGCACGTTCCTCTCTAGAGGAATTTTTCATGCAGCAGTTACATCAGAGGGGGATTGAATCGAGTCATTAGCTGGGGGAGCAGGGGGAGCAGATGCATTCGTAGGGGCGAAGCATTCGCGCCCGAATCTATCGGTTTTCTATTCAAATTTCAACGCGAATGCTTCGCCCAATGACCAATGACTAGACAGTGATCCTAAATTTGTTTTACACTCATAGGTTACTTCCTCGATTAAGATCTACCATAGGTCGGGTGAACCTATTGTCAGGATATACAAAACTCATAGAAAAAGCGTTAATCATTATAGTGAGGGTATCTGGTGCGTTACCAAAGTATCTCTAAAAAAGAAGTCAAACAAAAAACCGTTACTCGTCGCACAGGTGCTTACGCCCTGATGGACAGTCTGAAGCGTCATGGGGTTGACCATATTTTTGGCTATCCCGGTGGTGCGATCCTACCGATTTACGATGAATTGTATCAGTGGGAAGAACGAGGGGAAATTCAGCATATCCTAGTTCGCCATGAACAAGGTGCTGCCCACGCGGCTGATGGGTATGCTCGGGCGACAGGAAAAGTGGGTGTCTGTTTTGGCACATCGGGTCCTGGGGCGACAAACCTGGTGACGGGGATTGCTACCGCCCACATGGACTCGATTCCCTTGGTGGTGATTACCGGACAGGTGGCACGGGCGGCGATTGGTTCGGATGCGTTCCAAGAAACAGATATTTTTGGCATTACACTGCCGATTGTGAAGCATTCTTATGTGGTGCGTGACCCCCGTGATATGGCATGGATTGTAGCCGAAGCGTTCCATATTGCCAATACTGGTCGTCCAGGTCCGGTTTTAATTGATATACCCAAGGATGTAGGCTTAGAAGAATTTGACTATACCCCGGTTGACCCAGGTATGGTTAAGTTGACGGGGTATCGTCCTACGGTTAAGGGAAATCCCCGGCAAATTAATCAGGCATTGCATCTGATCCGAGAGTCCCAGCAACCTTTACTTTATATCGGGGGTGGTGCGATTACTGCCAATGCCCATGATCAAGTTAAGCAATTGGCAGAAACATTCCAAATTCCCGTCACGACGACGCTGATGGGGAAAGGGGCATTTGATGAATCCCATCCGTTGTCTGTGGGGATGTTGGGTATGCATGGCACGGCTTATGCTAACTTTGCCGTGAGTGAATGTGATTTATTGATTGCCGTCGGTGCGCGGTTCGATGATCGCGTCACCGGTAAGCTGGATCAGTTTGCTTGCCATGCTAAGGTGATTCATATCGATATTGACCCGGCGGAAGTGGGCAAAAACCGCGCCCCTCAAGTCCCGATTGTGGGCGATGTGCAGCAGGTTTTGGCTGAGTTATTACGGCGCTATCAGGAACAGGGAATTTCGGCTGAACCTAACCAGACTCAGCCATGGCTTAACCGGATTCAGCGTTGGCGTCAAGATTATCCTTTGGAAGCGCCGCAGTATCCAGATAGTATTTCGCCTCAAGCGGTGATTGTGGAGTTGGATCGCCAAGCCCCTGATGCCTATTACACCACGGATGTGGGTCAACATCAGATGTGGGCAGCACAATTTCTGAAGACGGGACCACGCCGTTGGATTTCCAGTGCGGGTTTAGGCACGATGGGCTATGGTGTCCCCGCTGCTATGGGAGTGAAGGTTGCTCTACCCGATCAGCAAGTGGTTTGTGTGGCGGGCGATGCTTCGGTACAAATGAATATTCAGGAGCTTGGGACGATAGCACAGTATGGCATTAATGTCAAGACTGTGATCATTAACAACGGCTGGCAAGGAATGGTGCGCCAGTGGCAAGAGGCGTTTTATGGACAGCGGTATTCGTCCTCGAATATGGAAATAGGAATGCCGGATTTTGCTGTCCTGGCTCAAGCTTATGGGATCAAGGGCATGGTGGTGAAGCATCGAGACGAACTCAAGGACGCGATCGCTCAAATGTTAGCATACGATGGTCCGGTTTTGCTGGATGTCCACGTCACCAAGAATGAGAATTGTTATCCGATGGTTGCACCGGGTAAGAGTAATGCACAAATGATTGGATTGCCAGAACGCAGTCAGCCGGAACAGATAGCCGAGGTAGTCGATTGCAGTAACTGTGGTACTCAGAATCAGACTACGAATCATTTCTGCCCAGTTTGTGGGACGAAACTGTAATCAACAATTATTGGAAAATTGGATAGTGAAAAAGTCTCCTGCGGTTGTAGGGGGCTTTTTTAGTGCTGTTTTCTCGATTGTGGGGATGATTTCAGGATTCTACAATCCACAATTTGCTTCTCTAATATAAGGTGGTATAATTATAATAATAAATTAATATTATGGTGATAGGAAAGCCTTCCAAGGTGACTTGGAAGGCTATGTCGTTCATTATCGAAAGGAATCTCAACTCCTCTATATCAGCATAATCCCTACCTGTGACAGGCTTGTCACAACCCTGTGACAAGCTTGCGATCGCGTGATGTTGCTGAATATCTCTAATTCCCTTGTAGTCAAGGCTTCAACGCTTCTGACCGGAATTAGTGGGATCAGGCTCCCCGTCTTTATCGGGCGGGGAGTGTCAAGCTAATATTCCTCAAATTCAATAGAATCGAGCAGGCTAATAGTGATTGGGGAGACTTTCTGAGTCATTTCCGGGGAATTTGAGAATGTATAATTCTCGATATAGGGATAGTCGCACTGGGGAGAAGGTGGATGGGTTGGTGTAGGCGTACACCCGCCGCACACAATTCACACCGCCCAGTGATTAATTCTATTGGGTCGCCCCCCGCCAGGTATTGGTTATTATCTAACACTTAACGAATAATAATATCCACCTCAGATACTCCCGATCGCTCAGCTTGCTGACAACGCTCCTGATAAAATTGAACCACGCGATCGCGATCATCCCATTGCCACAGTTGAGTAAAAACCTGCTGCGCCTGGGCAAACTGTTTCTCCACATACAGATGCACACCCCGTTCAAACTCCCTCCGAGTTTGTCGCTTCAGTTCAATCAGCGGCGGCGAGTTACTATCAAACACTTCAAAGATAGCGATAGGTTGGCGTTTTCCTTTCACCGTCACTCGACCCAAGAAACGATAACTATAATGGTGAGCATTTGTCAAACTATTTAACGTTTCTTCGCTAATTAAAATATCCACCCCAAAAACCTTAGTTAACCCCTCCAAACGCGATGCCAAATTTACCGCATCCGCAATCACTGTCGTATCCATTCGCTGAGACTCTCCCACCGTTCCCAACATTAAACTCCCTGTATGCAAACCAATTCCAATCGCAATCGGTTCATACCCACAGGTTTGACGATGAACATTATACAAACCCACTTGTTTTTGCATCTCAATTGCTGCCTGTAGTGCATCATCAGGTATCTGCGGAAATAATGCCATCACCGCATCGCCAATATATTTATCAATAAACCCACGATAATGGCGAATCACAGGACCCACACGACCCAAATACGAATTCAGAAAGTCAAAATTTGCTTTCGGTGATAATTGTTCCGACAAACTGGTAAACGAACGAATATCGGCAAATAAAATAGACATTTCTTTTTGCACCTGATCCCCTAATTGCACATCCACAATACTTTCTCGTTCCAAAAATTGCAGAAATTCATAAGGGACAAACCTTCCGTAAGCCGCATTGATTTTGGCTAAACGAAGATGGGTTTTAATTCGGGCTAAAAGTTCATTCTTTAACACAGGCTTAGTTAAATAGTCATTCGCGCCAACCGCAAACCCCTCTACTAAATCAGAAATCTGATTTTTCGCCGTTAACAAGACAATCGGCAGTTCATTGGGAAGAAATTGTTCCCGCAGTTTTTTACACAGTTCATACCCCGTCATTTGCGGCATCATTATATCTAGCAAAATCAGATCCGGTTTGAAGCCTAAGCGAATCAACTCTAAAGCTTCTAAGGCACTAGAAGCTTGAGTAATCGCATAATTTTCCAACGACAGATGATTGACAATTACCTGGAGATTCGTTGGTTCATCATCCACAATTAAAATGTGGAATGTCCCCTCTGGGGTAACAACCGCATCTTGAGCGATAAGAATACGATCAGGGCTAACTGTTCGCGGCGTATAATCTTGAACCTTAGACAGTTCTAAGGAAGGTTCATCCTCAACTTTCCCCTGAGATAAAGGCAGAGTAAATGTAAATCGTGACCCCACTCCCACCGTAGACTCAACCTTTATTATACCGCCGTGAAGTTCAACCAATTGTTTCGTAATTGCCAAACCCAATCCCGTTCCCCCATAGTGACGAGCAATTGAGCCATCGGCTTGTTCAAAGGATTCAAAAATGCGATCAATTTTGTCTGGTGGAATACCAATTCCCGCATCAATCACATGAATTTCCAGCATGTCATTGACTGGCGCTGCTGAGACTTCAATTGTTCCCTGTTCCGTAAACTTAATCGCATTACTCACCAAGTTGTATAAAATCTGCTGCACACGGTTTTCATCAGCATCAACAGGGAGAATCTCTGGATTAATGCTATTGACTAACTCGACCGGTTTATTACCCACCAAAGGTTGAGAAATGGTTAAGACAACAAGGGTAACTTCTCGAATTCCGATGGGTTTTATATTCAGGTGCAGGTTATGGTGTTTGAGTTGGGATAAATCGAGTAAATCATTAACAAGCTGGTGCAATCGCCTACCGCTTGACACAATGAGAGACAAGTTAAACTGAGTCGCATCAGATAGGGTTCCCGTCGCTCCATCAATCAACGATTCTGCAATGCCAATAATCCCATTGAGTGGGGTTTTTAGCTCATGAGACGTATTGGCTAAAAATTCATCTTTAAGCTGATCCAGTTGTCGTAATGCAGTATTTTTAGCTTCTAACTCTATGGCATAGTTTTGTAGCAGGTTACGCGCTTGGATAAATTGACGCTCTAACATAACCCCTAAGGTGAGAATGAAAATTAACGTTCCCCAAGGATAAAGTTTTTGATACCAGTTCACCCACTCTAGGCGATAAATCAAAATATCATTAATGGCAGATAGGGTAAGCATACTAAACCCCAATGTAAAGAGTTTAGCTTCAACGTTACCCGTCAAAGAAATTTGCACCGCCTTGGTTAAAATAATTATCGCACTGGCTAAAAAGAAAAATTGAGCCAAAGTGACTGTTTGAGTCCAAGAAAAGCTGTGAGTGATGACTAAAGTAAACGCCGCCACGGCATAAGCAAGATGAAGTTTCCAAAGATGACGAATAATAGACTGGCATCTCATCTTAAACATTTCTTGAAAGAAGAGGCAACCACTCACAGGAATCAGATAAAATGATGTATATTCCCAGAAACGCAGTACTTCTAGATAAGTGATAAAAACAGGAATAAAAAAAGACCGCGATAGGGTGTAAATACCTATCATTGCCGTCAAGATTCCAAAGTAAAAGTATGATTTTCTTTCGGGGCGACTCAAGGACAATCCGAGGATAATTACTCCTAACATAAAAAATATAATACCGAGTAGTGAGTCCGTTTGCTGCTGGAAAAAGCGTTTAATTACAGCATTATGATCACCCAGAAAAACGCGCTCAAATAAGCCGATATAAATTGAAGCATTTTCTCCGACATACACCCGAAACAAGAGAGTTTGATTCTGGAATTCTGACTCAAGTTTAACGAGGGGTAATTTATAGTCTGTCAGTATAGCTTGATTAGCAGCATTGAGTGACCATTGACTATAGAGATTTTGATCCTCTAAGTATACATCTAATATATAAGGTACAGCGCCCAAATAGAGAGTCGGAGAGTGCCATTCTCCAGCGGGTAAAGGAACACGCAACCACAGAATCTGGACATTTTCATGGCTTGGTTTTTGGATTTTTCCGGGAAACTGAAATGACTGCCATTGTTCAGGAGATGTCTGGTTTTGATTCCATTCTGAAATGCTTGTCTGATGTTGATAAAAATCACCCCAATGATATTGCCATCCCTGAGTGATTTCTACCAGTGACGATGAAACTGGCGCGACTGGAGATTGAGCTGAACCAGATACCGTGTAGACGACTAGGCAACTGAATAGTGTTAAAATACATGCACCCAGATACGAGATTCGAGGTTTTTGAGGTAGCAGATGTGAGCGCCATTGCTCCCACCGTTGCTTTATGTGTTCACCCCTAGTCATAGTAGAGTCCCTGTCGTGATTGCTGCTATCCTATTCCTATTGTGAGGCAAGCCGACAGACTTTGGCAGCATCTATACATCTGTGAATCTACTCTTGCGGAGTTGATTGGCTAACCCGACAAGACAATGGTCTTTATGCCACAATGGACGGATAAGTAGGTGGGAAAAATTACAGTTAACCCTGGGGATTGTCTTATGTCTTATGTAAGGGTTTGAAATATATTTACAGAACTTAATATAGTTGGATTGATTTTCACTAATCTCCTTACTCCAGGTTCTAGTCAACTAACCAATTTTTAGGAATTGACAAAATGTCTCATTGATGATTTTTACATAAACTTTACAAAGCTCCTCAACTTTTATGATTTTTTACCTATCAGCCATTGTCATTTCATCTGTCTCCTCAATTGAGTTACTAATGGTACTGACTGGCATGCTGGTGGGCAATGCCCACCCTACGGAATATCAAAGGTTTGGGTGATCTAAAATTGCTTATTTCAGTGCTATTCGTCTTAGTGCTTCTATGGTTAATTTTAATCTTTTCCTTCCAATCCTTCAGATTAAGGTATAGGTCGAGACGGAGGTACTTGCAGCTTGGGTGAAGCACTCAACGTTTGGTATAAGCTCTCAGATATGACTCGGTTGGCTTCCTCGGTCAAATGAATGGCATCCCAAAACGCCCGATCTGAAAAATTGCGATAAACTTCGTAGAAGTTTAGGGTTTTCACATTTTGGGGATACCAGTTCTGAAGCTGCTGTAGCGATTGGGCTAAAGCGGCATAGCCCTCTTGGATGCGTTGTTGGTAGACGACTCCTAATTCAAGCAAAATTTCCTTCTCTGTGAGTGAGATTTGTTGGTTACCGCGACCGGTAATTTCTGGTTGTATGGCGATAATTAAGGGAACGGATGCCCCAGTTGCTAAGCGAATCATTTGCTTGTGGCGATCGCGATAACGGGTAACTCGTTCTTGTAGTTCCTCTGAGTCAGCGGGAAGATAGTTGGCTAGGTGGGTTGTACCATTCAACGCCGCTAAACTCAGCCGACTCACCGAGGGTTGGGGACGTACTAGCCAGTATTGGATGGCTCTGACAAGATAGGTGTTGGTTACCACAGAGGTTAACTCTTGGCTGAGGTGCGTCCAAAAATGCCCAGAGGCATTACTAAGAAAGGATTCAATATGGGGAATATCCGTTGCCATGCGATCGCTCGGTAGGAGCAAGTCCATGTATCCATCCAAAACAATGATCGCGTCAGGTTGATAGGGCAAAATCTGCAACGCTAACTGAGCCAATTCATTCCCCGATGCATACCCCGGTACAGCCGCATTAATCACCCGATATTGACCGCCTTTAATCTTAGGAGGTAATGCCAACGCCTTTTCTAAATCTGGTTTATAGAAGGGCAAGTCTGTTGGTCGATATTTCTCCGGAGAACGCTGCTGTTGGGCAACCCGTTCATTGAGACGCGCTTCCAGTTGAGCAGCGATGGTGGCTTGATTACTGGGATTCCATTGACCAAACGCCGTCGATCCTCCCAGCAAAAAAATCCGAAATTCAGTGTTGGGTTTGGCTAAGGGAACAGGTTCAGTGTCGCGGAATCCTTGGGGATTAATCTGCCAAAAATTGCTGGTTTGGTCGCCAACAAGCTGATAGCCTACACCAAGACTACGGTGGGCGGCAAGTCGCCCTTGTTCGGATAAACCATCATAAGGCTTGTTCGTGTCATTCAAAAACTTGAGGCGGTAAACATTCACAATCGCTGGTTCACCCTCATAGGCAGCTAACTCAGCGCTTTTGCCCATGACACCAACCAACAGCCGAGTGGACAATTCTAAGAGAATCAAGGCGATCGGAATCGCCAAAACGATCGCGAGCAACGGCAAGGGACTGCGGCGCTTACGGTAGGTGCGACGGCGGCGCGACTTGAACATCAAATAATTTTCCTCAAATCATCACAGAATCGGGCGGCTGCGTTGCTAAACTTAACACGGATGCGGCTATATGACCGACATTAAAACGTGATAGTCACTGCTGATCGCGGGTTAAACATCCAATTTTGTACAGAACTATCCATTATACCTATGCCCTGCAAACTACTCTTTGTCTGCCTTGGTAATATTTGCCGTTCTCCCTCCGCCGAGAACATTATGAATCACTTAATTGAACAAGCGGAACTTCAGGAGAGCATTGTCTGCGATTCGGCGGGGACAGGTGATTATCATATTGGTTCTCCTCCCGATGAACGCATGACTCTAGCCGCCAGCGAACGGGGAATCATCCTCAAGGGCAAAGCCCGACAGTTTCAAGTCTCTGACTTTGAAGCGTTTGACCTGATTTTGGCGATGGATCGGGAGAATTTACGCGATATTCTGTTCCTGGATGCTACGGGGAAGTATCGGGATAAGGTGCGATTAATGTGTGATTTTGCCACTCGTCATCGGATACGAGACGTTCCTGATCCATACTACGGGGGTCCAGAGGGATTTAACCAAGTGATTGATTTACTCCTTGATGCTTGTGAGGGGTTGTTGGAGTATGTAATTAAGACCTATTCCTTACCTGCCAAAGGCAAAGCCCAATGAGCTTTTTCTTGAAACTTAATGCCGCGATCGCACAACATCAAAGTTTACTGGTAGTCGGACTCGATCCCAACCCAGAAATGATGCCCAGACGTTACTCCACCGGAGGACACTCAGGTGATCCCATTGATGGGTTAAGGGATTGGCTCCACTTCATTATCGAGCAAACGGCGGATTTAGTCTGTGCGTATAAGCCCACATTTGGCTTTTACAAGGCGTTGGGCGCATCGGGACTAAACTTATTAGAACAGACACTCGCGGCGGTTCCTGACTCCATCCCGATTATTTTAGATGCTAAACATGGTGACCTAAACACTAGCACTGTTTTTGCAAAGACCATTTTTACTCGATGGCGGGTTGATGCCGTTACTCTGAGTCCTTATTCTGGACAAGACCTCGTTGCACCCTTTTTAATTTATCCCGGTAAAGCTGTCTTTATTCTCTGCTGCACCTCCAATCCGGCGGCTGTTGCCATACAGCAGTATCCCCAACCCCAAACACCGCTTTATCTGCAAGTGGTGAAGGAAGCCAAAACCTGGGGCGCACCCGAAGATTTAGCCCTAGAAGTTGGCACAACCTCTCCAGAACTATTGGCAAAAATTCGGACAATTGCCCCAGAACGCTTAATTTTAGCCCGGAGTATCTGGGCGGAGGGAGGTGCTGAACTTAACCAAATTTTAGCCGCTGGGTTAAATGCCAATGGCGAGGGGTTATTAATTCCCGTTCCCCAGGATATGTTAGCCACAGAGGAACCCGCCGCCGCGATACAACCTCTGCGAGAGGAGATTAATCAGGAAAGAGAGAAAAAGATTCAACAGGGTTCTGCTTGTGACCTATGGATGCCGGATGTCTGTTTTCTAGAACAACATCCGCATCAGGATTTAATTCTCCAACTTTATGACATTGGCTGCATTTTATTTGGTGAATTTGTCCAATCATCTGGAGCCGTTTTTCCCTACTATATTGATTTGCGGAACGTTATATCCAATCCCCAAGTTTTCCATCAAATGCTGAGTGCTTATTCAGAGATTCTGCAAAATTTAACCTTTGACCGGATTGCCGGGATTCCTTATGGTTCATTACCCACGGCAACCGGCTTATCCCTGCGCCTGCATCACCCAATGATTTTTCCCCGCAAAGAAGTGAAAGCCCATGGGACGCGACGGGTAATAGAGGGTCACTTTGAACCAGGGGAAACAGTGGTTGTGGTAGATGATATTTTGATTAGTGGGAAGAGTGTGATGGAAGGGGCGGCGAAGTTGGAGTCAGGGGGATTAAACGTGCAGGATATTGTCGTATTTATTGATCACGAAGGTGGGGTGAAAGATAGATTGAGGGACAATGGTTATCAGGCGCATTCCGTGTTAACGATTTCAGAAATTACTCAAACACTGTATCAAGCGGGGCGGATTAATCAAGAGCAATTTCAGACATTTAATCATAGTGTTCAATAAGCGAACGCCCCTCTAAATTGAATGTCCTGATAATTTCAGATATTCAATGATTCTAAGTCTCGATACCCATTAATGATACGAGCAATATCTATCCCGTCAGGTCGGGGAAAGTAAAATATGATGTAATTTTCCACAATAAAACCTCGGAGATTTGCTTTGATTGAACTGTACGTTTTGCCCATGTTGGGGAATTGAGCAAACTGACGGCACTTATCTCGGACTTTTTCAAAAAATCGAATCGCCAAGTTTGGGTTTATTTCCGACATGGATGCACAAATTTCGTCTAAGTCAGCTAGAGCAGCATCAGAGAATGAATAAGTCCCCATTAGGAATCCTCAGTCTGTTGCTGTAAACGGTTCAGCAGGCGATTAAATACAAGTTCTCCATCTGTAACCTTTCCTTGTTGAATTTGGCTTTCCCCGATTTCGATTTTCTGGCGGAGTTCGGCTAAATATTGTTCTCTTTTATCTAATAGTTCCAAGGCGGCTAATATCACTTCATCCGCCGACTGGTAGCGTCCCCGATTTAATTGATGGGCAATCCGTTGTTCAATTTCTGGCGTAAGGGATAAACTCATGGCGAGAACTCCATACAGATTAACTTGATTATCGTGCGATGTTCGGGGGGCTTCTAGGACAATCTTTGTCTCCTTACCCAAATTTAGCGCAGAAACCCGGTTTCTCAAAACTTCCCACCCCAACCTATCTACATGACCCTGACTGGGTAAGCACGAACTGCCGAGTCCACTGTTAACCACAAAAAGTCCAGAGGGGATTAAACCCTACTTGGATGCAATTCTTAAGCGCTTAGTCCAACTCCAACAGGTGCAGCTTCCTTTATATGAAACAGCAAGTCCAGAAGAATTGGCACAAGCCTTTTATTTGTGGGCTGTAAGTCATGAGTACCATTCACCCCTGTTATCAGATTATGCTGTGAGCCGGGAAAGTATGTACTCAGACAAGGAATTGTAGCATCCTAAACGAAATTAAGTTGAGACGGAACAAAGTAATAGGATAATAGGGTAAAAGGATAAGAGTAAAAAAACTACTCCTCATTTAGAGGCAAAATAGAGATAAACGCTGAATTGCCAACTACCCCCATGAGTTACTGTCTCAATCCTAACTGTACCAACCCCAAAAATCCCGCCGGAACAAAATTTTGCCTTACCTGTGGGTCAAAAGTACGCCTCAAGGAACGTTATCGAACGGTTAAACCCTTGGGACAAGGAGGTTTTGGGCGCACGTTTTTAGCTGTGGATGAAGATAAACCATCCCATCCCCCTTGTGTAATTAAGCAGTTTTTTCCCCAAGCCCAGGGAACCAGTACGGTACAAAAAGCGGCACAGTTATTTACTCAAGAAGCAGTACGATTAGATGAGTTGGGTAAACATCCCCAGATTCCCGAACTGTTGGCGTATTTTTCCCAAGATAGCCATCAATATTTGGTGCAAGAGTTTATTGAGGGCGAAGATTTAGCCCATGAGTTGGCAAGGAAAGGCGCATTTACAGAAGCCCAAATTTGTGAGCTGTTGAATAATTTGTTACCTGTTTTACAATTTGTTCACCAGCATCATGTGATTCACCGCGATATTAAACCGGAAAATATTATTCGTCGAAATCGGGATAAGCAACTATTTCTGGTAGATTTTGGTGCATCGAAAGTGGCGACAGGTACAGCGTTAGCGAGAACCGGGACGGTTATCGGTTCGGTGGGATATGTCGCACCAGAACAAAGTATCGGTAAAGCGGTGTTTGCTAGTGATATTTATAGTCTAGGTGTGACGTGTATCCATCTGCTGACGGGAATCCATCCCTTCGACTTATTTGATGTCAATCAGGGGGTTTGGGTATGGCGACAAGGGTTGAAAAATCCAGTGAGCGATCGCGTGGCTAAAATTTTAGATAAGATGTTAGTCAATGCGACGAATCAGCGCTATCAATCTGTGGCGGAGATACTTAAAGATTTACAGTCTCAAACTCCTGTAGCTAAGATTAAATCGGCAAAACCTGCACCTCCTCCGGCTTCAGCACCAATTAAGTCACAACCCAATCCGCCTCAATATGGGAAAGGTTTAGATAAAGAATTAGCGGATTTAAAATCTGAATTTTTGCAACCACCAACACCTAAAAGTACGCCGCAAAAATCGACACCGCCGACTAAAGGTTCTGCCAATACTCAAAAAACCCAAAGTCAAATGGACAGAGAATTGGAGGATATAAAGTCTCAGTTTTTGGGAGACTAGGTTGTCGTGGTATGGCACACCTTACGCCCAGAAACCGTAGGGGCGCAAGCCCTGTGCGCCCGATTCAATGGTCAAATCTATTCCCCTATTTTTGCTGTGTTATACCAAATCTGGGTTAGCTACCCCCGTTATAACCTAGTCCGCGCAGGCGGACGAAAGTTTGTGTAGCAGCGATTTCAATCGCCTCCTCAAAAGGAGATGATAAAGGCGGACTTTGGTATTACCCACCATCGTGGGAAAAGGCAAGGAAATTTAACAGAATCAAGGGCTTTAGCCCTTAGTACGAACAGGAATCAGGGCGGTTTTTCTTGTTCAGTTATCAGTAACTAGCTTAATTGAGTGCCTAAACCCATCCCTAAAATTTACGTTAGGCGTTGACTTTATCCAACAAATTAGACGCGATAAATTCCCATTCTTGATTCAATTCACCGTTAAATTCTAACTGTCCACTGCGTCTGTACCAATAACGGGCGTTACTTAAGTCGCCTTCTTCGCGGTGAAGATAAGCATGAACCCATGAACTATCACTATCGCTAGCATTCTGCACGATATCATGCGCCCTGTGCCAATCCCCCTTTTTGTCATACCACAACGCTTGCAGCGCTTTTGGTAATTGAGAAGGACATTTTTCCTGTTTTGCCGTTAATTGGGTAAATTCATCCAATACCATAGTTCTAAGCTGTTCGGCGTTTAAACCTTAATATCAAGAATTGCGAAATCGTTGTAGTGCGAGCATCTTGCTCGCTACTAATACCCAATTTAAATGCATGACAGCTTATTGGGCTATACAGTCAGGTTAGTTGGGTTGAGGAATGATATCAAGTCCGAGTTTACTACTCCCTTTATAGTTTAGTCCGCGCAGGCGGACTTTATTTGTGTGGTTCCGCGATTTTAATCGCCAGAGCAAAAAAGGGGAGTACTTATCCACTCAGGATATTTCTACTGGCTATCCAAAAAAGGGAACTTTTAAGGGGTTTATCGTGAGAAAATATAAGAAAAAGACCCACTGGAGGTAGTGGGTCGTCTAGTCTAGTGCAACGCCTTTATACTACCGACTGTAAAATGGGGGAGTATTGGTCTAGCTCACAGTATCCTAGTGATTTAAAAGTGACGGGAGTGCGATCGCGATATCACAGAACTGGCTCCCTCATTCCCCTGACTGCTGCGTTAACATTACGTTTACTGGCATTGGGATACACCGAATTAAGGAGAGCGATCGCCGTAAACCTGTTCAAAGTGAGCATCAATCGGTTCGCAAAAGCTAGGTACACCTTGCTTGAGAGCAGACATCAGGACAGGTGTTGCTAGAATCGCGGGAAGTAGGGGAGTCTGGGCTAGGTATTCAATCACCTGAGTATAAGAGCCATCAAGCAAATCTTGGCGAAATTCCGGCTTACAAATAACCGCACGGCATTTTTTGGCTAAATCATCTAACCATCGAGCATTGTCGCTTTGGGGTTGTTGTCCGGCTCGAATCGCTAGTGCGATCGCGGCGTCTTCTAAATCCCCCTCACAATCCTCAATCGCATCAAGCGCTTGCATCGCTTCGGGGTTATGGGAAAGCTGAGAGCGGAATCGGGCAATTTCTTGAGAGGTCACAATAGTCATAGTTTCTTTTGGGCAAATTACCCAGCCTGGAACACGGTTTGGCAACCATAACCATTTTCGTCTATTGCACCGTTGAACTACCATCTGTAGGGAACCCTTCATCAAGAGTCCCCTACTATGCAGTATCTGCGCTTAAGTCATGAGGGAAAAGGGGGATCAAGGCTGGCGTACTATACCAACTTTGATGAAGTCCCCCCCTTTATTCCTTGGGTACTTTTTCTTTCTATCTCTTCACCCTCTGTCTTGTCCCAACCAAAACGGGGGTAGTTAACCCGAATTGAGTATTACACGCCGAGCAACAGATCACCAATATCTGAACCACTAAGCTGGCGAGCTATTGCCAGTCGAGCTTCCAGTTTGGCAACACTGAACTGATTCCGCAAATATTCTAAATTAGCCAAAGCGTTCGCCTTTTGATTGGTTAGCCGCATTACGGTGTTAAGGGCGTGCTGGTATTCCAAATTCACCTCTAGTAGCTCAAATCGACGCGCCTTGCGTTGTGAGTCATTTTTTAACTCAGAATCGAAGGCAATTTGCTTATCAATACTGGCTTCTAGGCGATGAATGTTAAGTTGCACCGCCTGAATTTGTGAGTCCAAATCATTAACGGTTTGAGCGGCTTGTGCGATCGCGGCTGGGTACTGACTCATGTTCATCGTGAATCTTCCTGTATGAAAGTATCAATCTGGACAATCCTTTATCCGGTTATCCAAGCTAGACAGTTAACCGACTACGCCACCCATTCCGAAGGTTGGGAATTGACTGTCTTGGTGGCTCCATCCATGGAATTCCTCTGAGGCTGAGGATTGGGGGCTTTCTCTAAAAGGTTGACTTCAATATTCACCTCCACCAAATACGATCCAGGTTCGTCCCCCACGGCTTGGGCGATTAAACTGGCAAAATCCGGGCGTTCTGCGGTGATTGGGTGGCGTAGAATGCGTTGTTCCCACTCGTACTCGGCGTTGTGGTTGATGCTGAGGATGTAGTGCTTAATCATGGCGAAAGTCTTGAATGGTTTAGGGGGTCAGGCGTTCACGGTGTAAAATCTTTGATAGTCCCATTATAGTACATTTGTACTTAATTGCCCAGTACTTTTGGGAAGTGGGGTTGTAGGGGCGGGTTTTACCGATAACGTTTCTCCCAAAACCGATAACTTTACTAAACCCGCCCTTATGGGGGTGCAAGGAAAAGATTAAACCTGATTGTTCCTTTTTTTAAAACGAATTTGGTATTGATAAAAAAAATAAAAGACGTAGCATGGCTACGTCTCCATAAGAATTTATGATTGCTTATGACAGCTAACTGGGGTTAGAGAATTGATGCTCTAGTCAATCTCAGCATACTTCGGCTGACTGTCATGGTAACTATTACCATTCGAGTGACCATTCGACAACGATTGCGTCGGTAAGGTGTTATTAAACCAGAGCGCTTGCTGAGGCAATGAAAGCCGGATTCCAGCTTCATCAAATGCCGCTTTTAGACGACGGCGAAACTCTCGCGCCACTTCCCATTGTTTTAGAGGCTGGGTTTTAATCCAAACACGAATAATAAAACCGCGATCGCCAAAGTCATCCACCCCTAAAATATCGGGTTGATCCAGGATACGCTCCCGCCACATTTGGTTCATAACCATCTCATGAGCCACATGCCTAACCAAATCCAATGCTTTATCAACATCGGCTTGATAGGTAACGGGAATATTTAAATCTGCCCGTGACCAATTACTCGAAAGATTCGCCACAATTCTAACTTCACCGTTGGGAATCGTAATTAATCGCCCCTCAGCATCCCGCAACTGAGTAATCCGGAGGTTGATTTTTTCCACAAACCCGCCAACGTCTCCCACGCCAATCACGTCACCAACGGCATACTGATCTTCTAGGAGAATGAAGAAGCCATTGATGGCATCTTTAATCAAGTTTTGCGATGCCAAAGACAAGCCTAAACCAATGATCCCAGCACCAGCTAACAGCGGACCAATGTCAATACCAATTGCCGCTAGCGCCACTAAAAGTCCGATGCCACTAAAACTCAAGGTGATAATATTTTTGGTTACCCCAGAAACCGTTGACACGCGCAACTGCGCTCGCTGAGCGCCTTCGGGCGTCAGTAAATGAGTTCTAGCAATGGCAGAGGAGAAGCGATCCGTTAAGGCATAGGATAGACGGATGATCACGTAAGTTCCTAAGCCGACAATACCCACGCGAATAGGAATTCGGAAACTGGCAAGGATTAAAACCTGTAGGGGTCGTGTGTAAGGAAATAGACTTAAAATGAATAGACTTCCCCCCACCCAGATAACCCCTTGAGTTAGTTGCAGCAGGCGATGTAAAACTTCTTTGACA
Organism: Coleofasciculus sp.; assembly: GCF_046565525.1. NCBI lineage: Bacteria > Bacillati > Cyanobacteriota > Cyanophyceae > Coleofasciculales > Coleofasciculaceae > Coleofasciculus > Coleofasciculus sp. Next base: position 53,626 of record NZ_JBKHUP010000029.1, read on the forward strand.
TTTCGCTGTTGATTTTGAGTAAGTTGAGTGGATATTGGTGCGGTGTTCGATTCGGAAGGCTCTAACAGTTGTTTGGAGCGTTTTAAGCGGCGTTCCCAACGAGAAATAAGCAAGCTGGCAACAATCATGGCTACGCCAGTACCCACGGCAATGATCACTCGATTCGTCAAAACGTCGGGTTGTCGTTCCTGTTTTGCCTGGGGAAGTTGTTGATCGAGCTGTTCGATAATTTCGTCTGCTCTAGTCTCTATCGGCACTTCGGTGAGTTGAGCATCTTGATTGGTAACGCTCATTAAGCGAACTTCTTTGAACGGATCACCTTCCTCATCTAGAAGAGAGATGTAAATCTCGGGTAAATTGCTTTCGCCCTCTGCTTCTTCTTGGCGAAACTCTAATTCCGCGTTCTGGTTTTTGAAGTAAGTACGGCTGATATCCTGTAATCGTTGTTCAATTTCTTGAATACGTTGGGGTAACTGCGATGTTGGTGCGGCAATCTCGAATAAACAGCGACCGTCGAGTCGGACACATTTGGAAACGACAGCATTCTCTGATGGCTGCTTGAGGGGACTAGGAGTAGGTATGTTGAGATTGGGTAAACCGGGTAGCTGAGCCTGAACTGGAGAGATAACCCAGCCAGCTAACGCCATTGATCCGGCAATTGTCAAAGCTGAAATTCGCATATTCTTCGTCCTGATGGTTTGCCTGTTACTTTTCTTCACATCCAAGTATATAGACTAAAAAAAAAATTAACAGGAGCGAATTGGGGGCAAAAGGTAGCAAAATGGGCAATATGACTTTGTTTGAGGCGAATATGAATTCTTGTTCAAAAAAAGTTATAGCATTCGAGCCAGTCACAAGCAAATATTAACAATCACGACTTTTGAGTTATCCTCCATCTTAGGAGGTAGTTTGAGGAAAGTCTTTCCGTGCGAACCGAATCCATCAACCACCTATTTCATTGAACTAATGCGACGATATATACTCATGCTCAATCGGCTTTTACCGGAAGCCGTCACTGAAGATGTATTTAAAGAACTTCATCAAGAGTTGTCAATTGATGCGAATTGGACGATTAACTATGTTGTACTGACGATTAGTTCTTGTCTGATTGCCACGTTTGGTCTGATTAGCAATAGTACCGCCGTAATTATTGGCGCGATGATCATTGCCCCGTTAATGCTGCCCTTACGGGGATTAGCGTTTGGGGCTTTGGAAGGAGATTTAAAGTTATTTCGCAAAGCCTTAGGCGCGATCGCAGGTGCGACGATCTTAGCATTAGTTCTCTCGTGGTTAACGGGACGGATTGCTGGGATTCCTGAATATGGTTCAGAAGTGCTTTCTCGCACACAACCGAATTTAGTAGACTTGGGGATCGCGGTGGTAGCAGGCGGGATCAGTAGTTTTGCCAAGATTCGCGCCCGTATCAGCGATGCCTTAGCTGGGGTTGCGATCTCGGTTGCCCTAATGCCACCCTTATGTGTGGTCGGTTTGTCGCTGTCTCAGGGGATTTGGTCGTTTAGCTTAGGCGCATTTTTACTCTATTTCACCAATCTGCTGGGTATCACCTTAGCCTGTATGCTGGTGTTTATCGTCGCCGGTTACACCAAAATCAGTCACGCCTTAGGCTGGACATTTGGCTTCACCGCCCTCCTCTTCCTGCCGTTAGGTGTCAGTTTTTTGGAATTAGCCAGACAAGCTCGACTGCAAGCCACGATTAATAATACCCTGGTACGGCGAACGATTACCATCGGTCAGCCAGACGTGCAACTGGTTGGAACCAAAGTGAATTGGACAGCAACGCCACCCATAGTCTATCTCACAGTTCAGACGGATCAAGACATCACACCGAAGCAGGTACGGTTGGTTCAGGAGTTTATCTCCAAGGAAATCGGACGCCCCTATCAGCTTGTTTTCTTCGTCAGTGAGATCAAACAAGTTACGGCACAAGAACCAGAGGAATCCCCAGAACCCGTCCCACCCTTATTACCCCCCGTCCAAGCCCCTGTTCTCCACCAGCCACCAAGCCGTCTGTAGGGGCGGGTTTCAATACTGTAAGGGATAGGGGAGCCGGGGGAGCAGAGGGAGCTGGGGGAGAGAAAGTTATATCTTGGAATGCAACTTGGTATGAGAGCTTGCTGCGAGCAGTATTGCGGCGAGTAATGGGACTAAAGGTGAGCTAGTCAGCGATAACTGCACAATAAAACCTGCCCTTGTTGAATCAGTTAAGATGGCAATGCAAATTTAAATAAAACCAACCAAATCCATGACAGTAACATCTACTGCGCTCAAACACGAAGTCAAAGACCTATCCCTAGCGCCTTTAGGCAAACAGCGAATCGAATGGGCTGGACGGGAAATGCCCGTTTTGCGGCAAATTCAGGAGCGTTTTGCCCAAAGCAAACCTCTGGCAGGGATTCGTCTAGTCGCCTGCTGCCACGTTACAACAGAAACCGCCCATTTAGCGATCGCGCTGAAAAATGCTGGGGCTGACTCGCTGCTGATTGCCAGCAATCCCCTGTCTACTCAGGATGATGTCGCCGCTAGTTTAGTCGCCGATTACGGGATTCCTGTATTTGCCATCAAAGGCGAAGATAACGCCACCTACAACCGCCATGTTCAAATTGCCCTAGATCACAAACCCAATTTGATCATCGATGATGGGAGCGATGTCACGGCGACTCTGGTTAAGGAACGGCAAAACCAGATTGGTGATATTATCGGTACAACCGAAGAAACCACCACAGGAATTGTCCGGTTGCAGGCAATGTTCAAAGAGGGGGTTCTCACTTTCCCCGCCATGAACGTGAACGACGCCGATACTAAGCACTTCTTTGATAACCGCTACGGTACAGGACAATCCACCCTAGATGGTATTATCCGCGCCACCAACATCTTGCTAGCCGGGAAAACTATTGTAGTTGCGGGTTATGGTTGGTGTGGCAAAGGTGCCGCGATGCGGGCGCGAGGGATGGGTGCGAATGTTATTGTTACTGAAATTGACCCGATTAAAGCGATTGAAGCCGTCATGGATGGCTTCCGGGTAATGCCCATGATTGAAGCTGCATCCCACGGCGATGTATTTATCACCGTTACCGGAAACAAGCATGTCATTCGCCAAGAACATTTTGAGGTGATGAAAGACGGCGCAATGGTTTGTAACTCCGGTCACTTTGATATTGAAATTGACCTGAAAACCTTGGCAGATCTATCAACAGAATATCGCCAAGTCCGCAACTTTACTCAACAGTATTTCCTGAAAAACGGTAAATCTGTCATCGTGTTGGGTGAAGGGCGTTTGATTAACCTGGCTGCAGCCGAAGGACACCCCAGCGCCGTGATGGATATGAGCTTTGCTAACCAAGCCTTGGCGTGCGAATATCTGGTGCAGAATAAGGGTAAACTAGAACCCGGTCTACATTCAATTCCCACTGAGATTGATAAGGAAATTGGACGGCTGAAATTGCAGGCAATGGGGATCTCAATTGATACATTAACCACGGAGCAAGTTGAGTATATGAACTCTTGGACGTCAGGAACCTAGTTCTGAATTTTCAGGGTGTGGTATTATCCCCGACTCGATCCCCATCCCCAACTTGATCTTCCCAACTCGATCCCCGACTTCTTGAAGAAGTTGGGGATCTCCAGAAGTCGGGGAGCTAATTCATTGTTATAGTGTCAAAGGGTTTCAGTAAAATGGCTCGACTTTCGGTTGAATTGCAACGTTATTTTTTTGAAGAAGATCGACAGCCCCAGGTGAAACTAGCGGATATCCTTTCTTTCGCCGGGGAGCGAATTTTTGGGTTTTTGTTTGTTATCCTTTCCCTTCCCTCGGCTTTACCTGTTCCAGCACCAGGTTATTCGATCCCCTTTGGCATTGTCATGTTTATCTTAGCCGTTCAGCTTATCGCTGGCGCAAAACGTCCCTGGTTACCCCAGAAAATCATGAATGGCAGGATGAAGCTGGAAACAATACAGAAACTTGTCAAAAGCGGGATTCCTTGGTTAAGACGGATTGAAGCGATCGCGCGTCCACGTCTACCTTATATCTGTACCAGTTTACCCGGTCGTGTCGTGATTGGGGTGGCGATCGCGCTGATGTCTATCTCGATGATGATTCCCATTCCCGGAACCAATACCTTACCCGCCATGGGTATTTTTGTCACGGGCTTCGGCTTAATTGAAGATGATGGGGCAATTACCTTAGGCGGATTAGTTGTGTGTTTAATGGGCGGAATTCTCTCGACTTCTATTTTACTCGCCGTTTGGTTTGGGGGGACAAGTTTGCTGGATTGGATTAAAGATGTTTTGCGTTAAACAATGCCAGCTAAAATAAACACCAAATCCATTGTTTTCAACTCAACCTACCATGTCCCAAATTCAAGAACTCGCTCCTTCCCAAGATATCTCACAAGATGTTATCTTTCCCCCTGGTGACCTCTATAGTGATGAACCCCCCTTGGAAACTGAACTACATCTGCGACAAATCATCTTACTACTCAACAGCTTAGAATGGCTATGGCGAGATAGAAATGATTTCTACGTCGCTGGCAACCTTACCATCTATTACAGTCCCCGTCAACGCAAATCGGAACACTTCCGAGGACCTGACTTTTTTGTTGTGCTAGACACTGAACGGAAAACTCGGAAAAGCTGGGTAGTCTGGGATGAAGATGGCAAATATCCAAATGTGATTATTGAAATCCTTTCTCCTAAAACGGCTGATACTGACAAAGGATTTAAGAAAAAACTATATCAAGATACCTTTCGTACCCCTGACTACTTTTGGTTTGATCCAAATACGTTAGAATTTGTTGGATTTCATTTAGTGGATGGAGACTATCAACCCCTAGAAGGGAACTCTCAAGGACAATTGTGGAGTCAGCAGCTTGGTTTGTTTCTAGGAATTCATCAGAATCAGTTGCGTTTTTTTACCCCTGAAGGCAAACTCGTACCGACACCAGAAGAAGTTGCCGAACGCTACGCCGCCAAACTGCGAGAATTAAACATTGATCCCGAAACCCTTTAAGTAGAGTCTGCTGTTGGGAGTTGTGAGGTGAGCAGGGGATGGGGAGACGCAGAAAGTGTATACCTGTTTTGCGGCTTTCGTCATTTGTAATTTGTAAGGGTTTGAGAAATATTAAATTGCGCTCAAACATAGTAGATAGGAAAAGCAGGGGAGGCAGGGGAGGCAGGGGAGGCAGGGGGAGAGAAAGTTATATCTTTGAATGCAACTTGGTATGAATATTAATAGAGTTGGGTTTATTTCCACCAACTTACTTAGAAAATCGCTTCGTATAACCCGATTAGATTGTTGCAGTCGGTTTTAACCGACTTAAGCTATTAGCCAAGAACTTGAGTTCTTGGCTTCTAACTCTAGCGAGAAGCTTTGTTTCTAGGAGCCTCATAAATTTTCCATTCCCGAATTCCCCTAGGACTAAGAATTGCTTCAGCCAAATCAACTTGATCAGGGGTTCCTTCTACCATAATCAAATACTCACCTTTAGCCACTAAGTCGTGATAAACTTTCGCTTGCTCGTCAGGAACACCCCAACCAACCAAACCACCAACTAAACCCCCACCGACTGCGCCAACTGCACCACCAGCAACGGCTGTCGCCAAGGCGTTAGCCGCAACGCTACCGAAGGCTAAAACTTGACCAGCGCCAGGGAGTAGAAACGCTGCATAAGTGGTAATACCTAGGGCTTCCAATGCACCCAAAACAGCGCCGCCGATTCCACCCGTAGCCGCGCCAGCTTTAGCCCCTTTACTGATTTGATGTCCTGTACCTTTTTCCACATCAACACCAGCAATTTCTTCGTTCCTACCCGCATCTCTAGCAACGACGGAGATTTGCTCTTTAGGAAAATTTGCCCGTTTCAAATCCTGTACAGCTAACTCCGCTTCATCATGAGTCGGGAATACACCGAGCGCGTGTCTGTTGTGTTGATATTCAGCCATGTCTCCCTCGCTTTATAATTGTTTCAGCACAAATTCAGCCTTGAATGCTAGATTTGTGCCTTCTTACCCTGTTTACTACACATTGAGGCAGGCATTCATCTGTCAATAGAGATATAGCAGTGGACACATAGCTGAGGACGAACGAACAGTGGTAGAGACGTTCCGGCGGAACGTCTAAATCTTTATGTGTCCTAACTAATGCTAGGGGTTACTATAAATTAATGTCCAGAACCCCTATCTGTAGGGACATGATATGTCGTTTAACTACACATAAGCCAATGAAATACCCTCCATTTCCTACTTTCCCAAGTAGGTAGAAATCTTAACCGTTATAGGGTGGTAACTTGGGTCCTACCTCAGCTTGGACATTGACATCCCGAACCCCTCTAATTTCCCTTGCTAAAGGTTCAATCCGTTCCAGATTTTCTTGGGTTTGGACGTATCCGGTTACCGTAACAATTCCCTGATTTGCTTGAACCGCTAGTTGAGAGGTTGCCAGGTTAACCTCTAACTTACTTCGCACTTCACTTTGTACGTTACTATCAGAGCGTTCTTGTCCTTCCCTGAACACATTGTATCGTTGCTCCCGCGCCCGAATGTCAGCATTGGCTTGCGCTCTGCGGATGGGGTTCGTTGCATCGCTTTCATTTCTTAACACAGTGTCTAAGTCCGGAGGATTAGCAACCTCATTGATCGAATCAGGAGCGCTATTACTGGTTCTAGCGACATCACCACAGGCGGAAACCCCTAAACTTAAAACACCGGTCAAACATAAGAGTGTAAACTTATTCATTTTTCCTTTCCTCTTTGATGGTAAATAATCAGTAAAGATGTATATCAATCCATCTCAATTCAGTTCGGGTTCTCGATAAACCGTTGATCTAGAAATCTGAGCATGAGGATCATCAACAGCCGCAACCGGGAAATCGGTATTTACCCCCTTCATCTCTGGAGCATTGTAAACTCCCAATTCTTCGATTCCTCCATCTTTAAGTAGGGCAATAGCCTGACGAATTTGATCATCCGTACCTTCGACAATGACCAAAAAATCACCCCGTAAAAATCGTTCATGATATGCTTTGGCTTGTTTTCTGGGAATACCTAATCCAATCAGTGCACCCAAAAGTCCACCACTCACCGCGCCAATTCCTGTCCCAGCTAAGGTTGTGGCTACAGCAGTCCCCAAAGCGTCTGCTAACATGATGGGACCAATCAGAGGAATCGCTAACGCACCAACACCGACGAGTACGCCAGTTACCAATCCTATGACACCGCCAACAACAGCGCCATTAGCAGCCTGTTTACCTGATTGATTACCCCTGCGACTCTTCTGCTGATTCTCCTGAGACGAGTTCTCTTCTAGTTCTCTAGCAACCACAGTAACCTGATCCAGGGGAAATTTAGCCCGGTTGAGTTCTTGCAGTGCTTGTGTTACCGCTTCCCGGCTGGTAAAGATACCGATCGCCCGTTTTTGTTGATGTAAAGCCATTGTTCTCTCCTTCTACACGCTAGAGATAAATCAGTCTATCGTTAATTTATAAGTAAATCTTATCTTTTTGGGGATGTTATTTCCTCAATCCATAGGTGTAACTTTAGTCTCTATCCAGAGAAAGAAGGACATCTATAAACTATGAATTTGAATAGCCGATCGCCCGTTTTCTATTCCCTATTCCCTATTCCCTGACAAATGACGTAGCTTGTTATCGAGAGGCGAGTATGACAAATGACAAATGACAAATGACGAATGACCTATAAATTTATTACCACCGAACCACTGGGTAAAGGAGGTGAAGGCGGTGAACAAAAAACCTGGGACGCTGTACAGAGAGCATTTAGCGATCGCACCTGTATCGGATATTGGCGCTATCCTATATTTTCCAAGGTGGGTAAGTCTCGCAAGGAACCTGATATTCTGATTGTGGACGCCCAACTGGGTTTAGTCGTGATCGAGATTAAATCCGTCACCATCGACCAAATTCTGGCAATTACAGGTCATCGCTGGGAGTTCCAAAACTATTACACGACCAGCAGTAACCCTTACCAACAGGCGGAAAATCAGTTATTTTCACTATTGGGCTACTGCGATCGCGAACCGATGTTGCGCCGTAAAGTCACAGGGCGGGCGTTAATTTGCCTTCCTTTAATTACCGAGGCTGAATGGTATCAAAGCGGCTTCTACCAACTCCCTAGCTGTCCCCCAATTATCTTTCACGATAGCCTATCCCCCTGGAATTCCCTAGTTAAACTCATTCACCAAACCTATCCGATTATCAAAGGAACACCTCTGAGTAACCAGCAGTGGAAATTACTGCAAGCGGTGATTAGTGGGACACCTGTTTTCCGGACAAAACAGCGCGTTAAGGCGCACAGTAATACTATCCTCAAAACTATTAATGGCACGCCTCAACAAACCCGTGGTAGTATTCTTGCTCAGGTACGCCAACACCTATCCGAATTCGATTTAGCCCAAGAACATATCGCCAAATCCATTCCCCCCGGTCCGCAAAGGATTCGGGGGATAGCGGGTTCAGGGAAAACAGTATTACTCTGTCAAAAAGCCGCCCATATCCACCTCAAGCATCCCGACTGGGATATCGCCCTCGTCTTCTTCAGCCGCAGCCTCTATCACAACATTATTGCCCAACTAGATAAATGGTTGCGCCGCTTTAGTAGTGGCGAAATCAGATATGACGAAATAGGGAATCGGAAATTAAAAGTTCTGCACGCTTGGGGGGGCAAAAAACAACCCGGATTTTATAGTACCCTTTGCCGCAACACGGGGGTAAAGGCGCTTACCGTCAACGATATAGAAATCAAGCAACCTCATCAGGCATTAGCTCAAGTTTGTCGCCGTCTTTTAGAAGATACAGCTATCCCAAAATTATACGATGCCATTTTAATCGATGAAGGTCAAGATTTAATCGTCGATGAACCCATGAAATTTGAGGGGAAACAGCCTTTTTACTGGATGGCATATCAGGCATTACGACCCGTTGAACCCGTCCAACCTGAACAACGGCGGTTAATTTGGGCGTATGATGAAGCGCAAAGTTTAGAAAGCTTGAATATCCCTAATGCTAGTGAATTGTTTGGTGAAGAATTAGGACATTTAGTCACCGGACAATATGGGGGAGGAATTAGAAAAAGTGAAACCATGCATCGCTGTTACCGTACTCCAGGAGCAATTCTCACGGCGGCACACGGGATTGGTATGGGGTTATTGCGGCGGGGGGGGATGTTGACAGGAATTACCCGTGTTGAGGATTGGCAAGCGATTGGCTATGAAGTAACTGGAAAGTTTCGTCCAGGTCAACAAATTACCGTGAGACGCCCATCAGAACATTCACCGAATTTGGTATCAAAACTTTGGCAGGGTTCTTTATTTGAGTTTATCGCCTATCGATCGCGTCAGGAAGAATTAACGGCACTGGCGGATAATATTTTCTACAATCTTCGCTATGACGGGCTGAAACCTAGTCGCGAGATACTGGTGATTGTTTTGGGGTTGGGGTTCGAGGCGATGCGACTGGAAACAGCGGTGGCAGAGTTTTTGATGTCTCAGGGAATTGATATTTATATTCCCAGTGCGATGGATTGTAATATGCTGCATATTGATAAAGATACCCGTGATCCAAATAAGTTTTGGTGTGAGGGTGGTGTTACCGTGTCTCGTATCCATCGGGCGAAGGGAAATGAGGCGGATATGGTGTATGTGGTGGGGTTAGATAATGTAGCAAAAGATGAGAGTAATCTGCAATTGCGGAATCAGTTATTTGTGGCGTTAACTCGGGCAAAAGGGTGGGTAAAGTTGAGTGGGGTGGGTTCTTATCCTTTGTATGAGGAGATGTGGCGGGTGATGCAGAGTGGGGATACGTTTACCTTTACATTTCGACATCCGCCCCAGCGAGAGATTAGTGTAACCGATGTTGGGGAAGTGCGATCGCGTTATCAGAGTGGCGGGAGAAATTTTCAGAATGCGGAGTTAGCGGGGGCGCAGTTAGCGGGGGCGGATTTGCGTAACGCTAATTTAATTGGCGCGATGTTGCGGGGGGCGAATTTACAGCAGGCGCAGTTAGATGGGGCGAAGTTGGTGATTGCAGATTTAAGTGAGGTTGACTTGAGTGGGGCGAGTTTATGCAAGGCGAAGCTGGTGGGGGCGAGTTTGAAGCAGGCGCGGTTAAGCGGGGCGGATTTGAGTTGGGCGAAATTGGGGAATGCGGATTTAAGGGGGGCGGAGTTAGTGGGGGCGAAGTTAGTGGGGGCGAGTTTGAGTGGGGCGGATTTAAGGGAGGCAGATTTGACGGGGGCAAATTTGGATAAAGCGGATTTGAGTGAGGTGAATTTCGAGGGGGCGAGGATGCCAGATGGGAGTATTTGTAAGACTAATTGGTCTGAAATATCTAGCTAGGAAACACGCTGGATAAATCTAGAGATAAATCAGAGAAACTCGGCAGAGTCACACGAGCATTCGGCAGGAAAATCTGCTTATTGGCATAGCCAAAGTTACCTTGTAAATCTTGATACGGTTGAGTATAAACTTCCAAACAACTAGCTAACAAATTAAATATCCAATAATCAGAAATTCCCGACTCAGCGTAGAGGGGTAACTTCACCTCTTGGTCATACTTAAGTGTAGAATCTGCCACCTCAACGACTAATAAAATATCACCGGGACGAGGATGACCCGATAAGTAGCGATCGCTACGATTACGCGCAATCACCAAGTTGGGTTCGGGTTGGCTATTGGGAGGCAACGTAATTGGTTCCTGTCCTCGAACAATCGCCCGCCGTTGCAACAACATCGTCGTTTCGTAAACCAAGGAGGTATTGCAAACGGTGTGAGTGGTTCCTTTCGCTACCATTTGCATCAGTTCTCCGCGAATTAACTCCACTCGGTCATTTTCTGTGAGAAACCCCAGTTCAAGGAGACGGTGATAGTCTAAGAGCGTAAACCGTTTTGGAGTAACAGTGCTGAACGTAGCCATAAGTCGCGACAATCTGTCAGGGATAGACGAGAGAGTTTAACCACAGTCTAGCCCAAAAATCAGCCCAGTAATCAGCCCAGTAACCAGCCCAGTAATCAAAGCATTGTGAGCCGAGGCATCAATTATTTGTGGCGTTAACTCGGGCAAAAGGGTGGGTGAAGTTGAGTGGGGTGGGTTTTTATCCTTTGTATGAGGAGATGTGGCGGGTGATGCAGAGTGGGGATACGTTTACCTTTACATTTCGCCATCCGCCCTAGCGAGAGATTAGTATAACCGATGTTGGGGAAGTGCGATCGCGTTATCAGAGTGGCGGGAGAAATTTCCAGAATGCGGAGTTAGCGGGGGCGGATTTAAGGGAGGCAGATTTGACGGGGGCTAATTTGGATAAGGCGGATTTGAGTGAGGTGAATTTCGAGGGGGCGAGGATGCCAGATGGGAGTATTTGTAAGACTAATTGGCGTGAGATGTGACAGGGTATGGTAGGGGCGGGTTTGACGACAACGGTGGCGGCGTTTGGAATTCACGCTGGTAAACCCGCCCTGGTTAAACGTGTCAGCTATAAAATAAATAATAGGAGTGGGAGAAATTTAATCATGAATCTTACCGCTAAAATTCCAGATGCCTTATATCAACAAGTTGCCGCTTTAGCCAAGCGGGAAAATATTTCTGTTGAACAATTGGTGACTATTGCTTTATCGGCTTGGATAACGAAAGACTATATCGAGGAAAAAGCTAAACAGGGACGTTGGCACAAATTTCAACAGGTTTTACATAAAGTTCCCGATGTTGAACCGGAACCAGAGGACAGATTGTAGTCTGTGTTACCCGTAGCAGAGGATGTGTAATGAATTTTACTTAGTCAATGCGATCGCTGATATCTTTAGATGCTGACCATGCCCATAAAAGGAGCTATGTATGAGTCTTGTAAAAATCCACGCTACTGAATATCCCATCTATAAAGTCGGCGACCTATCAAAGTGATAAACGTACAGAGGAAGTCAATCAACTGTTTAAGCAGTTAAACCATGTTGATAATTCTGACTGGATACCACCAGCTATTTTTTACCTTTCTAATAATCACAATAATTCTGACAGTCAAGCACAAAACTATGACTTTGAGCTGAAAAAGCAGAAGTATTTCACGACGAAAACAGGCGTTTCTCCCTTTGCTTTAACAACCCAAGTGTTGAACGAACAGGAATGGACGCCGGAAGTAATTGAGCGGCGACAGAAAAAGCTGATTGATAAGCTCAAGGAAGTTTGGCGCTTGGAGTGATCGGCATTTTTTGTGCGATCGCAGAAAAGGTAAATTCACTGACAGGACAACAAGAAAGGACACAATTAGGGTTGAGTCTAACAGGAACGTTGGGATAAATTTCAACAGGTTTTACATAAAGTTTCCGATGTTGAACCGGAACCATACGACAGATTTTAGTCTGTTTTACTCGTAGCCAAAAATGTATAACTATGATATATTAATAGTCTTATCACTGTCAGATTTTGATTCATCAATTTCCCCTTGTAAATCAGCTTCTCCAAGGTGTCGCTGCCCAGTTTTGTCGAAAACTTCTAAATGAGCGGCTTTGCCGTAGTGTAAATTATCGACGTACCAATATTTACCTGTAGAGATTTCGCAATAAACCACTCTCTCATCATACCTAATTCTAGTTATTTTGAATCTTTTAGTATCTCGTAATATAGTTTGCTCATCCTGAGGAGGAACAGTAGAATATTCATCATATTCTATTTTGCTTAATTTTAGTTTTTTCTCTAGCCAATTTTCAAGAGCTGCTTGATTGTCGATGCTATCTAAATCAATGGGTTGAGTTTCATCATTGTTTTTGATTATAGAAATTAAACAACATTTATTAATATAGGGATGGGCAATTATAAAGCTGGACTTGGTGAAATTAATCACTAAATAAGTTATGTGAATGTTTTGAAATTGCCTTTCAGCCACTTCTGCTAATGAAGTGTCTTTGACATCTCGACAGGATTCAGGTGTCAAGTAATAATCGAAATAATCATTGAGAGAATGGACTTGTTCTTTACGCCATTCTTTGGGATTCGATTTATTGAAAACGATATTTATAAAAGCTCGCTTCAGAGTCTTATCTTTGATTTGATTTAAACTTTGCTGGAAATTCGAGCCTCTAATAGCATCATAGTTAACAAATAAATTACTATCTTCTTTATAGATAACCTTTTGTTTTATTTTTTTATTGAGTAAATCAAAAATAGACTTAAAAGTTATTACTGCATCCTTAAACTCGGCATCTGTTAAATACTGACCTTCTAGAGACACTTCATTAATAAATATTTCCATTTTATATTCCAAAAAGCCGTTCAAAATCTTTATCCATTTGGTCAAAGAAGCCTTCGGGCCACTCCTCAATACCACCATCAGGCTGCACAGGAATTTCTACAACTGGCAATTCAGTCTTTTGCTGAAAATATAGTATCTTCAAATCTTCATGATTCAAAATTCCATCTAGAACTGCTATTCGCAAAGCATTCAAAATATGATCGCTGTGGGATTCAACAAAAATTTGTACACCACAGCTACTTACTTTAGCTAAAAATTTAGCCAGTCGTGATTGTGCTTTAGGATGTAAATGTGCTTCCGGGTTTTCTACAATTAATATTTCACCTTGTTGGGCAATTAATGCTGAAACAACAATCGGTAAAACACAATGATATCCAAAGCCAATGTTAGCTGGTCTAAAACGATCTTTTGATATACTTGAATTCATTAACAGTTCAAGTATATTACTTTCTGAGCTTAAAATTTCTACTTTTGCGCCATCAAAAATGCGATTCAGCCATTCTTCTGTTTGAGTAACTAATGTTTTTGCGTCTTCCCCTAAACATAAGTTATCGTTAACTAGATAATCTTTATTTTTATGTAGTAAATTAGCTGTAAATTCACCTTTTGAACCAACATTGGGAAATTTCGTCAAAGTGGATTTAAAATAAAATTCTTGTGGACCCACACGGTCTGCTGATATGTAATGAATCCTGTCGAAATACAAATATTTATATAGTTTAGAATCTATTTTAATATTTTCACTTCTTGCATTTTCAAAGTTTATCATACCTGAAACAGGTAATAGTTTGCACAATGAACAAGAGCTATTAATTTTTTCCTCTTGAGTGCCAGATATGAAGTCAAATCGATTTTGATGCACATCTTGATTAAATTCATTAGTTTTTTTATAAACTGAATTATGTTTGTATGGGATAATATCGTGCTTATTACTATCAATTTCTATAATTTCATCATCAAATTCAATCCTACTTATTTGAGCGACCATATCATCTTTATAATTTTCATTAAAATGATATTCAACAGATCCAATTATTTTAAAATTATTATTTTTAGGTACTTCTATATTGTCTTCATACAAGTATCTAAATATAATGGACTCTTCTCTTGAGATATTGCTATTTCTAATTTCATTAAAACTACCTAAATTCAGACAACTACCATTTAATACAAGTTGGGCAGCATTGTCATTGTGTTCTATGGATTGTCTCATTAAAAGTAAGGATTGGAGCATGGTTGATTTACCACGCCCATTAATCCCTGTCAGTAAAGTTAACTGCCCCAAAGGAAAGTCTGTTTCTTCCTTAAAGCATTTAAAGTTTTTTATAATTATCTTTTTGAGCATTTTTTACACATCTCCTAAAATTTCTTGAGCTAGCTTAAACCTAGTATACACCTTTGCTTTGCCGCTCGTTGCAGATTTTATAGAATCGAGATAATCTTGATTTTCTAGTAATTTTATTAAATTGCTTTTAATCGCATCTTTGTGTTCTTCTAAAAACTCATCATTACTTATAGAGAAAAAATAAGATACCGATTCAAAAATTGCAATATTTATTCTTGTCCTTCTCTGACCTGCACCTGTAGACAAACGAAAATTTTTATCTCCAAAAAAATTAAAAGTCAACTTCATTACTCGCTTAAAATCTTTTTTCAAAGCTTTTATTTCTTCATCTGACATCAAATTTATCTTTTTCATTGCCTTTTCTACAAAATCACCCAAATCACCTTGATAATCTTTTGCATAGTCAAAAATCTTAAAAGCTAAATAGCGCAAAATAATTTCTCTATCTTTCATTCTTTCGGGTGAAATTCCATTATCAATGGCTTTTTTGAAATAGTCTTGTTCTGATAAATCTTTAAGCAGGTTTGTTGATTTCCCTGAAAAAATACAGTTTCTCACTTCTTGACGACTAAGATTTGTTCCGCCCGTGTTAATTCTACTGAAAATATCGTAAACAACTTTAACGGGAACAGAGGGTTTTATGATATACAAATTAAGCTTTTTGTCTTCAATCCTTGTTTGATAGTCACCTGGTAATTCTTTTAAGTCAGTGAAATCAAAACCATTTAATTTAGGTAAAGCTTCTAAACCACTTAACTTAAATTTATTATAAACAAAATCATGTAAAGTTGTAGTACGTTGTAGACCATCCACGACAATGTACTTGCCGTCTTCCGTTTGATTTACATACCATGGCGGAAGGGGAAAATTGAGAATGACAGACTCAATAAATTTGCTTTTTTGGTCTAACTTCCAAACTCGAGGATTGCGCTGAAAATCCGGATCGATAATAAGCTTACCATTGTCATATTTTCTCATTAACTCGAAAACTGTCTGAGGATCTTCTCTAATGTCGATATCGGCTTTAGTTGGGTCATAGGGATACAATCCACCACTATCGCCACTATCTTCTTCGGCAGTATCCTGATCAGTAACAATTACGTCGTTCTCTTGTGCTATACTATTCATTTTTTTCTTACGCCTGGTGAGCTTACTTGTCAACTCTTAACTATTTTAGGAGAATACACTCATATCAACCAGAATGCATGAAAAGGACAAGAATGCGATCGCACCTTAACTAGCCTTCATCTTAACTTTAGCCATCCACGCCGCCATGCCAAAAACACCAGCCAAAAGCGCCGGAACACTAAAATCTGCATCCAGCTTTTCCCAATGCAACCCATTCCCCGATGGCGTCACTTCAACCTCAGCCAAATCCACTGGAGAACCACCCGCTAACCCTTGCGCTAATGCTGGGGGAAAGCTAAACGTCGCCCCACTCTTCAAATTGACCATTACGCGATAGAAGTGAGTCGTACAAGTCTAGCTGGTTTTCTGGGCGCACGTAGGTGTTATCCTGCAAGGCATTAATTTTTCCCGCTCAATGAACTCTAATCCTGACTCAATTGATAGGATATGTCTAGAAATGTATCTGTTATAGCAATCAATGACATCTTACTCGCTAAACTTACCCAATGAATTAAAGCAAAAAGCCGAAAACTTGGCTTCTCAGCAAGGTATTCCCCTGGAAGCCTTCATTTTAGACGCGATCGCAGAAAAGGTGAATTCCCTGAAAGGACAACTTAACGAGCCAACCTTTGCTCATGTTACCTATCGTAACAGTGCTAGCGGTCAGCTTATACCGATTTTGCGTGGGACTAATCTACGAATCCAAACAATAGTCATTGCGGCTCAACAATGGGGTTTATCCTCAAATCAGATAGCCGCTGAGTATGACTTGAATGCAGAACAAATTGATGAAGCCCTAGCATTTTACCACGCCCACCGTGAAGAAATTGATCATGCGATCGTGGCTGAACAAGCCATAGAAGCCGCTCATGTCTAAACTGAAACTGCACCTGGATGCTGATACATCGATTAAAGCTCTCCATAATGCCTTAGTTTCTCGTGGTCATGATGTGACACGCACACCCACCGAATGGATGCCTTTCGATGCCAGTGATGACGCTCAATTACTGGGAGCAACAGCACAAGAACGATGTATTTTTACGTTCAATATCCGGGATTTTATGATTTTAGCTGAACGCTATCCTCAACATTGTGGCATTGTTTTAGCCGCACAAAGCAGTTGGACACTATCGAGTCTAATTTCTGCTTTACATCGGTTGCTATCAGAAACACAAGCAGAGGAGTGGATTGGACAAGTTCGCTGGCTCAATCAGTGGCGAACCTGATAGCAGAATGACTTAGTGACAGGGGAAAGCGATCGCGTCCTAAAATAGGAGAATGCCAAACAAACTCCCCTACCTCAATTTCCTTGAGCAAGAACTTCAACTTTCCCCCATCGATGCGACAGCACCTTTGGTGATGGATCTATTTGCTGGCTGTGGAGGATTAGCACTCGGTTTTGAAGCCGCAGGATTTAGAACTATCGGTTATGAAAAATTAGCAGACGCCTGCACCACTTATCAGCACAACCTGCATGGTTTCTGTCACCAGACCACGCTAACACGCCAACCCGATTTAGTCGATGGAGCCGATGTAATTATTGGTGGTCCACCCTGTCAACCCTTTAGCGTTGGTGGACATCAACGGGGACTCAAAGACAGTCGCGATGGTTTCCCCATATTTCTTGACGCGGTTAAATCTTATCGCCCCCAGCTTGCTTTATTTGAAAACGTGCGGGGAATGCTATTTCGCAATAAAACCTACTTTGAAGAAATTACCAGCGCTCTCAGGGGACTAGGATATATCGTTGAATGGGATCTCCTCAACGCCGCACATTATGGTGTTCCCCAGCGAAGAGAACGTCTTTTTTGTGTGGCTCACCGAGGCGGATGGAAATGGCATCCAAAAACCCATAATAATTCACCTTATACCGTTGGTGAAGCACTGGGAGAACTCGCCTTGATTGCACCCCCAAACGCTAAGTTTCTCACTCCCAGCATGGATGAATATATCAAAAAATACGAGAGAGCATCTAAGTGCGTTAGACCCAGAGATTTACACCTTGATACCCCTTCTAGAACCGTTACTTGCCGAAATTTAAGCGCTCCTACAGGTGATATGTTGCGTATCCGTTTACCCGATGGACGTAGACGACGCTTAACGGTTCGTGAAGGAGCGCGTTTGCAAAGTTTTCCGGATTGGTTTGAATTCAAGGGCAATGAAGAAAGTCAATGTAACCAAATTGGCAATGCTGTTCCTCCCATTTTGGCAAAAACTTTAGCCTGTTCCGTAAAAGTCAACTTAAGCCGTGGCGATTAAAATCGCGGCTAAACAAACAAAGTCCCCCTAGGCGGACTAACTAAAAACTAATATATGCTAATGCAATCAATTTAATAATCAAGTTAAGCACTGTATCATCCCTTAGATAGAGCATTAGATAAAGTATCCTATTTCATTAGTCAGAGGAGAGGAGACTACTCAATCTTTAGAATGGCTTTAGGGCAGAACGCCTCAAAACCAACGCTTAATAGTCTCACATTACAAAAGGAAAAAACAATGAAAGCCGTCTGCTGGCAGGATACCCATAAGGTAGAAGTCAACACCGTACCCGATCCAAAAATCCTTGATCCGCGTGATGCGATTGTCAAAATCACGACAACGGCGATTTGCGGTTCAGATTTACATCTTTATGATGGCTATAACCCCACAATGAAAGAGGGCGACATTCTGGGTCATGAATTCATGGGAGAAGTCGTTGAATTGGGCAGTGCTGTCAAGAATGTCAACATAGGCGATCGCGTCGTTGTCCCCTTTACCATTTCCTGCGGATCGTGCTTCTTCTGTAAGCGGGATTTATGGTCACTGTGTGACAACTCTAACCCTAACGCTGCGATGGCGGAAAAACTCATGGGTCATTCCCCAGCAGGTCTTTTCGGCTACTCTCATATGACAGGAGGCTACGCTGGAGGTCAGGCGGAATATGCTCGTGTTCCCTTTGCTGATGTCGGTTTGTTCAAGATTCCCGAGGGACTAACCGATGAACAAGTCGTGTTTCTAACCGATATCTTCCCGACTGGATACATGGCTGCGGAAAACTGCAACATTGAGCCTGGAGATACAGTCGCGATTTGGGGCTGTGGTCCGGTGGGACAATTTGCGATTAGAAGTGCCTTTATGCTGGGTGCTGGGCGCGTCATTGCTATCGATCGCGTTCCCGAACGTCTCCAGATGGCGAAAGAGGGTGGGGCAGAAATCCTCAACTTTGAGGAAATCGACGTGGGTGAAGCGCTCAAGGAGCAGGGGGTTTTCAAAGTCCGGGGGAATCTTTAAAAGAAAAGTGAACTTTTCCCGGTAAAATTAAGAAAAGCTTACTTTTTTCAATTTAAAAAAATCATGCTTACTACAATAATTGAAGGATTCAAAAAAGTCAAGGATTTTCGCCACAAGCGAGGCAAGCGGCACGAATTATGGGTAGTTTTATC